>JAOZRM010000105.1:0-9766 GCA_029940175.1 Candidatus Sabulitectum sp.
CGGAGCTGAACAGAAGCTGTGGCTCCGGCGAGGTTACTTCCAGGGGAGCTCCGCATGAAACAAGTAACAGCACAACAGCTGAAAAGAAAACTGAAACTGAATTTTCCATATACCTTCGACTCCCTCCTATTATCCTGAGAATACGCAGGAACAGGTTGATTATATCCGTTGTACAGTGAAGCTGTACTGTCTATGGTTCTCAATATAGTCCTGACCACAATCCAGTTGAACAGAAAGCTTCTTGCGGCATACTGGAAACCAGCAAAATGTTGTTCGCAGACAGAAAACAATCAGGACTTTGTCTGTCCTGTAATTCAGATATTCCCTTAATATAAGCATAAAGAAAGTTCGAACTTTTGCACATGAGGTCACCATTTTTATGCCCCGATACATCATTCTACCCGGAATGTGTTACTTTCTAAAATGACAATGAGTTGAGCCTTATGCATATTACGGTGGAGGTTGATAATGGGAATTACAAACTCAATCGTAGAAAAACTGAGGGTTTACTGCCAAGCCAGTGGCATCAAGGTTATGTATCTGTTCGGTTCCTATGCCAGAGAAGAAGCCACTCCCCTGAGCGACATCGATCTTTTGATTGAGTTTGAGAAGGGTCTTCAGATCAGCTATCTTGACCTTCTTGAAATCAAATTCGACCTTGAAAACATAACAGGCACCAAAATCGATCTTGTTGAGCAGGAAGCCATTGAGAATCCAATACGCCGCAGAAGAATCATGGAAGAAAGAGTGCTTCTATATGCTTCCTGAGAGGAGAGATGCAGGTCTTTTGTATGACATGATTTCCGCAGCAAAGGAAATACAGGAATTCATGGAAGACTGTGACTATGAAAGCTTTTCCTCGAACAAAATGCTCAGATATGCTGTGGAGCGACAACTGCTGGTGATTGGTGAAGCGGCAAGACGCCTATCGGAAGATTTCAGAAATGGTGTTTCGTCTGTTCCATGGCAGGCGGTTATCGGGCTTCGCAACATTATAGCCCACGATTATGGAGAGATTCTTACAGAGAGAATCTGGCTTGTGGCAACTAGGATCTGAAAGACCTGATAACGAAATTGATACCATACGCTTCAGACTGTAAGTGAGTAGATTCTCTTTAGGCTCTTGAAAAGTTTGAACTTTTTTCATATGGCTCACCATTTTAAACCCCGAAGGTGACTGGCAATACCTGGCTACTTCTCTGCCCAGCTGTCTGCTACAGAAGCTTCTGCAACAACAGGAACATCTTTCAAATATCTTGAGCCGGCTTCTTCCATAGTACTTGTTAGTAACAGCGCTGTTTTCTGTGCTTCTACCTCATCGCACTCAAGTACGATCTCATCATGTACAACGGCCACAATAGATGTATTAGTGTCCTTAAGTTTTACATACAACATACCCAGCGCGTTCTTCAGTATGTCAGCAGCTGAACCTTGTACTGGGGTATTGTAACGGGCAGACATTCCCGATTCCCTGCTGTATGTGTGTTTTCTGCCAGCCAGAGTCCTGGAACTGCCAGGTTTAGTCTTCTTCAGTTCCTTGTGCCAGGCCTCGATTCCTTTGTATGCCATAAAAAATCTTTTTTTAAACATCTCCGCGTCGGTTGAAGACATCTCCACGCCGTAGTTTTCTTCTGCATAAGCTTTCAATCCCGCTGCCCCCATACCAAAAACAAGACCGAAATTCACGGCTTTAGCTGCCTGTCTCTCCTGCTTTGTAATCAAATCAATCTGCTTTTGAAGAACCAGTGATGCTGTCAATTTATGCAGGTCATCCCCGTTTCTGTATGCCCCGATCATTCTCTGGTCACCTGATATCTGTGCAATCACCCTCAATTCGATTTGTGAATAGTCCGCTATGATTAATCTTCTACCGGGCAGTGCTGTAAAACACTGACGAAAGGCCTGTTTTCTGGGAATCTGCTGAATGTTTGGCCCACCGCAACTCATCCGCCCACTCCATGCACCTATCTGGCTGTATTGAGGATGGAGTCTTCCTGTTGAATTGCTAATTTGTCCAGGTATGGAACACAAAAAACTTGATAGAGCTTTAGATGCTGTTCTGTATTTCAACAAAGACACAACTATCGGGTTTTGATCGTAATGAGCAAGGCTGTGTTTCGATGTATTTTCAACATGAATACCGTTATCGCCAAGCATCTTCAGGACTTGTTTGTTACTGTTAACATTGCTTCCGTAAGGCTTATGGTCACCAAACAAACTTAACTGCAGAGCAGGATAGCCGATAAACGGGTACAGTTCGGACAAAGCATCTGCCCTCATCTGCTCTGTTTCCTTACGCAAAGTCAACCATTTTTCCTTATCCAGATAGATTCCGTCATACTCTATTGATGCTACTGCATATACGCATTCAAACTCTAGACGGGCAACTTCAATCAGATGATTTTTCTTTATTTCATCCAATAGTCGATGTCTCAACTCCAGCAGTATCTCAGCATCCTTTGCGGCGTAATCCAGTTGCCTGGTGGTCAACTGCGAAGAAAAATCACTTTTCTGCTCTTCCTTAGACAAGGTCTGGTTTAAATAGTGCCTTGCAAGAGAGGCTAATCCAGCACTTCGTGGACCTCCGGATGTTCTAAGCAGCTTTGCCGCAAGCATCGTGTCGAATATCCACCCTGAAACTGCAATCTTCTCCGACCTCAAGAACTTCAGATCAAACTTGGCATTCTGAAAAACCTTTATTGACGGCGATGTTAATATCATTGAAATTTCTTCCATCGCCTCCGGTAAAAGCTTAAAACAGTCGAAGATCACTGTTACATGGCCCTCAACAGCTATCTGGATCAATCGGAGTCTGGCGATGTGTGGATTCAGCCCGGTTGTTTCCGTATCAATTGCCATAACCTTCGCTGATAATAATTTGGCAGATACTGCTTCAACTTGATCCAGTGTATCGATCAGTAACCATTTTTCCATTGTTTATCCCGTCGTACAGCTCTGGCCCCCATAAAACCTTCGCAACAAAAAGTTCCCATGAAGAGAGAAATAACATAAGAGTAAAAAGCAGAGAAAACAGCTTCGATTGCTATAAGAAATATGAGTACATATATTCATAGTTGAGGTTTTTATTCAGATTATTCTATCTTCAGAAGAAAGTAACATGATGAAACCGAGACCGTTTGCGCTTATTTTTTTGCAATTCCGGTTGTTCTACTAGGCTCAAGTTTTCTTTTCGGTGCCTATGCAATAAATGTTGTAGATAAGCTTCCTGCAATGAACCAAAATCACAGTATTCCCGTTAATTTATTCCAAGATTACAGCGGCAGAGCTGTGGATATTGTGGGGGATACGTCAAATACCAGCTCGGCAACTGGCCGGGCAGCAGGGAATTCTTATCAGATTGACACCAGTGTATTCTTGACCGAAATGGAGTTCTGGCTTGATTTCAGCGATACGCAAACGCTTACTTACTATGTGTTCGACTGTCCTGATGAGTTCGGAACCTACACTGAAGTGAACAGGAACTCTGAATCAGTAGCTGGCAGTGGAGAAGGCTGGTATTCCTCCGGTACAGTTAACATTGCTCTGAATATGAATACTCATTACATAATAATAGTATCCTGGAGCGGCTCAATGACTTATTACTTTGAATCTGCTGACTCGCAAGCCACTTCATTTGGTGCGCAAACGCATGGTTATTCCTATGGATTCCACCCTCTTTCTGGAAATTTTGTTAGCCTAATAAATGATGTTGCAGTCTTTCACCAGCGCCTTACTACCACTGTAAATACCGAGCTGGACCGGACTACATGGGGAAGTATCAAAACATTTTTTTAGAGTACAGGCCATTTTCTACCGCCATCACAAGGAATGGAATAGAAGTTCACAGCCACTAAATAGCTTTAGGATTACCTGGAATATGTGCTGCTGTTCTTTTCACATATCGTAAGGAATGTAAGCAATGAGGGTTTTATTTTTGCTTCTCATTATCTGCATTACCGCTACAGCAGGGCTGAGCAGCTGGTCTCCAACCGTAAGCGTCCAGGTAACAACACCCCAGAGATACAGCCTGTCAATAGGAGTTTCCGGATCAAACTGGGGAAGTTTATTCGGCTCCGATTCAGGTATTCTTTTCAGAGTTGAACCCGGTCTGTCCGGCATTAAGCTCCATGTGGGGAGAAGGGGAACATTCAACTTCCTGATGCTCCCAATGACATCGGTGGAAACAACAGTAGCTCTTCTTCATACATGGAACGATCCGTGGAATGGTCTTATGGAAGATCAGAGATATGCTGGTATGGAAGTGAGGTTCGGAGGGCTTCCAGTTGTGCTCTCTGCCGGTTATTACAGACACATTGCGGGGTCAGACACAGAGGAAGACTGGATCACTTCCTTTGGAGCAGGTGTAGGTTTCTAGTACACTGTACGCCTTAATGTTTCGATATAATGCGCCGCTATCCTGAGTTTCAGCAAGGCACTGGTTTATGCGCATAGCACCGCTATGTAATTGAACCAGTAACGCAGCTGGGGCTCTGGAGAGCTAGTAGTATGCGAAAGTTTAGGGTATACAGTGTACTAGTTCTTTCCAATCTCATTCAATAAGTCAGTTACAAATGCGAACCATTCGCAGCGCCGAGCTTCCCGCCGTGGTTCTCATAATGGCAAAGTATACACCGGGAGCAGCAGTAGCTCCGTTCTGATAAACTCCTGCCCATGAAAATTGATGACTGCCGGCTGCGGTAAGGAGACTTTCCTGCAAAGTGCTGACCAATCGGCCGCAGGTATCGTAGATGTGCAGAGAAACGCTCTCATTGGAAGTAAGATCGTAACTGATCACAGTTGTAGACGTGAACGGATTAGGTGATGCCTGAAAGAACACAACTGCAGGCTGAACTCCCTGCTCGATCCCGGACTGGGGGTCATAGACATACTGCACATACTCTGGGTGATCGATGAATGGATTCCTGTTATCCTGAATTGCATACACTGCCTCATTGCGGTCAAGTTCTTTATCGCTTACAGGATCGTTCTGATGCCACTCCATAAGCATATCAACAGCCCAGTCTTCAAGGTCGGCTCCATCTGTCATGGGGCTTCCAGCCCAACCACTGTCTTCACCCTTGTATCTGGTTGCCATATAGAAATAGTTTCTGGCAAAATCACCTTTATACATATCAATAGGCTCAAAAGCCATTCCGGAATACCCGGGAGTACTGGAATATCCCAGTCGACTTCCATTCTGTGAGATCCAGGTTGTAGAACCCACTTCAGCATACGGATAGTTGCTCCTGCGATTATTCACGTAAATATCTGAAGGAACAATGTGAAACAAGTCAGTATTCATGGGAGAATTATCGTTGAACCAGCTTTTGGGCCAGGAATGTTCACGATTGTAACCCTCTCCCTCTCCACTTGCAGAACCACCCTGGTCATCCCCAAGGACATAATTGTAGTTGGAATACATATCCCAGACTTTGTTACCGTACCGGTCATCAGTGGTAAAAAAGGCTGTCCAGATATAGTCGTAGCTTATTACCGTGTGGTTATCTATAATGTTGTGAAGTGCCCACTGAAGAGCCTCCCCGGAAAGTCCCTGAGCAGAATCATAGTATCCCGCTGGAATTCCAGCATAGGACATCACAGGAAGAAGAAGAATAACCAGCAATACATTTTTTCTCATAGCCATGGGGAAGCCTCTCGTTCATGCCATTGGTTCAATTTCTACCCACCGATAATAGCACTGCGAACAAGAAATCACAAAACAGCAGTTCGGAAATTCTTCAGGGAAGAAAATACTCTGTAATTATCGGTAGATCTTCACCTGATCTGCCAAGCACAGCAATCAGACTGTTTTTCAGAGCAGCAAGACCCAGGGGCTTCCGCAGCACAGCAGAAAACCCTTCAGACTGCAATGCTTCTACGTCTCCGTCTTTAATCAGGGAAGAACACAGTATCAGTTTTATTCCGCCATCTGCTGCGTTGCTGTGTTTCAGGAGCTTTGCGTCTACTGATCCCTCGCTTTTTGAAACATCACCATTCAGAAGAGCCGCATGAACAGTGTCACCATGTTCAGCCATCTCTCTGAGTTCTGCAAGAGCTGCTGCACGGTCCGCAGCTGATGTAACGCGGCAACCCATCCCGAGAAGCATTTTGTGATATACGAGGCGAAGCTGATCGTCCTTCTCGAGAACCAGCACATGAACATCAGTGAGCGCAACTCGCGGAAACTCTTCCTGATCCTGTAATCGCTCAAGGGGTATTGTCAACCAGAAAGTGCAACCAGATCCCGGCATATCTCTGCTGTGCAGTTCGCCTCCGGATACTTCAGCAAATTTCCTGCAGAGCGCCATTTTCCTGTTCATTTCCGGTAAAAACGCACCTTCACATGATTTGCTGATGCCCACTGGAACAAAATGTATTCCCGGGAAGCCTACAGAGAATCGAACCTCCATTGTTTGCTCTTTAGAAGACTCGTATGTAACCTCGACAGCAATGGGATCATCAGGAAATCTGAATCGAGCTAATTCCAGGATTGTCTGCAAAGCACCTTCAATACCTTGAGCGGGTCCATAAAAAAGATCAGGGAGTTGTGGGTCTATGTTTACATCAATATCAATGCATAAATCCCTTAAAGGCTCAATTACAAGTTCAAGCAGCTTTCGGAGACGGAATTCAATCCGTCGGTGGGGAAGTGTGCCTTGAGAATTTACCATTTTGTTCTGCATGAGATGAACAGCATTGGTGAGTTTTCTGCAATTAGCTCGAACTATGTTAAGCAAGTCTTTCTGATCTTCTGCCTGATCTGCTTCCAGAAGAAGATCCACTATACCGGTAATTCCCCCCAGAGCTGCAATTTTATCTGAAACAAGTTCTCCGCGCTGTTTCATCATCTTCCGATTTCGAATGGCATTATTTTTATCATTTTTCTTGAATTCTTCAATTTCCTGCTTCAGGATTCTATTCTCATCCGCCTCTTTTTGCAGAGACTCAATCTCTGAAATATCAATGAACACTTCAAGCAGCAGATCCTCCGAATTAAGGTTGACTGGAATAACAGACTTCACAACGGGTATCTTGTGACCGTCTTTGTGAAGAACGAAATGCCTGGCTCTGTCAATCTTCTGAGAAAGGTCAAGGATGGGACATTGATCAACCAGTGCAGGACAGAAAGCTGAATGACATACCTCTCCAACAATCTCACCCCGCTTTCTTCCGATAACACTGCATGCCCGGTCATTGATTTGTCGAATCAGTTTGTTTCCATCCACCAGAACAACACCCAGTGGAAGATTCTCAAGAATCTTGCGGATGGTGGAATTAGATTCTTTCAGAGCCTCGGTACTGTTAACGTCTTCAGAGATATCCCTGTCGCCTCCTCTATATCCTCTCAGTTTACCATCTTCATTGAAAATTGGTGTACCGCTGGTGGATATAACAACTTCTTTGCCATCTCTTGTCAGGCATCTATTTACAAGATCCTTGAAGCTCTCCTGTCTGGATGCTGTTCTATTGAAAACCGAGGCTATTCTTGCTCCCTCAGCCTCGGTCATTGCATCAAATGGGCTTCTGCCTAACAATTCTTCAGGCGAGTAACCAAGACACTGCTGAACGGAAGGTGAAATAAATGTGAATCTTCCAGTTGGATCCACTTCCCAGAGCCAGTCAAAGCCGCTGAATGCAATGTCTCTGTACTTCTCCATGGCCTGCTGAAGCCGGTGTTGATCACTCTTGTGAAGAGCAACATCCCTTACAACAAGAATGTAACCAAGCACAGATCCATGTTCATCTATTCTGGGTGAAATGGAAAGCTCAACTGGAATTGCTTCTGCGTTATTTACCAGAAGAGAGACTTCAAGTAAAGAATGAGTTTGTGACTCCCTAAGAAGATATCTATCCTGATCTGATGCGACTAATTCATAGAAATGAGAAGCAGCAATGTCATCGAAAGGTCGACGAATGAATGAAAGAAAAGACTGATTTGCATACTCCACTACCCAATCACTGCTGAGAAGAACGATCCCATCAATCATCTGGTGAAACAGATTCAGATCAAGGTTGCTGAGATGCTTATTCATTCATATCAGAAAGACTGGCTTCGCTGTAGATGAATGTTACCGTTGGTGGTTTCAATTCCTGCAATCCAGTCGCCAGCCAAAAACATCTCATCATCAGTTTCAACACCATCAATAATTACATTTCCATTAACTGTCTTCGTATCAAAACCAATGAAATCAGGTAACTCAACAGATATATCACCGTTGGTGGTTTCAATGTTGACTGCCTGATTCTGACCGTAGAGCAAAGCAGTAATGTCTCCGTTTGTGGTTTCAAGACTGTGAGATAACCGCACTTCAACGTAAATATCTCCGTTTGTGGTTTCTACATTGGCTAGAACATCACCGATGATGAGGGTTTCGCCGTTTGTCGTGGTCTGATTAATTGTGTAGTTCATTTGAGTTGGAATCTTAACCAGAAAATTCACTGAGCAGAAAATAGTTCTTCCGGGGTAGTCAACTACGACAGCAAGTTTGTCGGTTGACTGATCAAATCTGATATCCAAACCCTCAGGGATGCCATGGGTAGAATCACCGTAGATGCTGGACTCAATCAGTATAAAATCTGACTCCCACTCAGTTAACTCAAGGTCTCCTCTACTGTTATAAAAATTGATCTCAGAACCTTTATCCAGATGAAACTCATTCGCTCTGGTCTCAATCAGTTCATTGTTTACCTCAATGATAATGCAGGATGATACAAGACAAGCTGCAGACAAAAAAAACATTTTGTACTTCATTTTTCTCCTAAGAGCTGTCACTTAAAGTTTCAAGGGCATCTTCAACAGATATTTCTCCCCGGTGAAGCCGTTCAAGCACACTAATTGATTTGTCGCTGGTGTTCGTTCTATTCTCAAGAGCAACAAACATGTCCTCAATCCTGGTTCTGGCAGTAGGATATGAAACACCGAGCATCCGCTGAACTGCTTTTAGATTACCTCTTGCCAGAAGAAACAGTTCCAGGAGGTTCCTGTTCTCTGTGTCCAGGGAGCACAAAGGGCACATGGTAAAATCTCCTGTGACTTCTGTACTGCAATCGGAACACACATATTTGACAGGATTAAGAACCCCGCCACACGAAGGGCACCGTGAAGGTGCCGCTGCTTTATTCATCTGCTTCCCCTTCTATCTCTATCCCTCCTCCCATGGAAGTAACGTTGAGCTGTGGAGGATCTTCCTGAGTACCATACAATACTGTAATTTTTGATTTGCCGTGCCCTTTTCCGGATTCAGAAACAATCTCATGGTTACCGCCCACAACACCCACAGATCCGCCCAGGGTAGTTGCGTTAATAAGTACCGGCACATCGTTAATGATCTTTATTGAAATGCCACCGCCCATGGTCTTTGCTTTAGAGTTGCCTTTCCAATTCTCATCAAGAACGATATCCAGGCCTCCACCCATGGTTTTTATGGAAAACTTATTTCCCGGTCTGCTAATATCAATTCCACCACCCATGGTTTTCAATTCAACGGGCACATTAACCCCGCTGGAACTGATTCCGCCACCCCTGGAAAACACCTTAACTGAATCCAGGCAATCAGGAACCTGAACACTGAGTTCACCACGTTTCCAGAGCAAAACTTTCCTACTATCCTTGCCACCAACTTTGATAGTACTGTCGTTGTCCAGTGTTGCTCTAAGAATGCTATCCTCACTCCGGGATAGAGAGATGGAAATACTCTTTCCTTTCTCCGAATTTCCCTGAATAACCAGCACCTGTTTATCTTCCATATCCTCTGATACTGATTCC
>JAOZRM010000105.1:9776-10811 GCA_029940175.1 Candidatus Sabulitectum sp.
CACTTCTTCTAAATCCATGTTCTCGTAGGTTTCAAAAGATTTTCTCCCTTTGAAAACATCACCCATTGTTGCCTGTATCATCGGACCGATCTCATTGATCATTGATCTTGTATGAACGATTCTTTTTCTCCTGGATGTTCTACTCATTTCCGGCCCAGAGCCGGTGGAACCCAGTGCTTCAAGCAGCTTCAGCCCCTCTGCAGCAGTAATTGTGCCGTCTGCGATCATCTCAAGAACTCTTTCTCTCTCTTTGCTCATTTCAACACCTTCTTTCATTGGATTGAACCATGACCTTTGTAGAATGATAGCACTTCTTTCCTATTTGTCAAGGCTCAATTGCTATTTTGCAACAAAAGTGGTTATTTTCCGTTCAAAGTCTTTTCCAGTTTCTCAACATTAACATAGATTTCCTCCATTTCAGAGAGAAGACGAGTCTTCATCTCGATCAACCCCTGCTCCAGGTCTTGTGTAGCCTGGCTGAAACGGTTGATAAACTGTGTATTCTCTGTATCCATAAATAGAGCAAGCAACCGTTCCGGGGTGAGAGGATTGTTTCTGGCATCTCCCCTTACCTTGTAAGTGCCACCGGATGTGCAGTACGGTTTCTTAAGTCCGGATGGAATTCTAACTCGAAGAAATGGTTTTTTTCCTTCACTGTTTTCCACGATCACAAATACTTCCACAGGAGGTACGCAGCTTGCTGCCTTGCCAAGAATGGATAACTTGGCTCTGTCTCCGATCTCGCAACCAATTATCTCAGTGATCTGTCTTCCGTTGAAGTCCTGATTCTCTCGGACCCCAAGAAGCACTGTACCACCACTCTCAGAATTGGCAAAAGCAACAATATCTTCAGAAGAAAGACCACCGACGGATTCCTTAAAATCAAGCTCCCGGCTCTCCTGACTGCCAAGCAGTTCTTCTGCCTTTTCGGAAAGACCTGCATACTCTGTGGTTAGATCTGAATCTGTCAGTGCATCCTCTCCATCCAGGGATTAGTCTCTTCCCACTCGGCCTGATATTCATACTCGCAGAAAA
>JAOZRM010000279.1 GCA_029940175.1 Candidatus Sabulitectum sp.
ACTTATGCTTACTCCGGAACTCACAAGTTTTGCGGGGTCAACCTCTATCTGTATCTCTCTTACTAGACCTCCGGCAACATTTACCGAGCCAACACCCTCCTGACGAGCCAGTCTTGGTTCGATCTCGTCCTCGATGAGTTTCCTCAGAGCAAAATCATCCAGAACCGGGCTGGACAGCCCTATGAACAGAATGGGCTGCATAGAAGGATCCATTGCAAGCACCATGGGGTCGGAGCAATCCTCCGGAAGGGCGCTTCCATACAGATCCAGCTGTCTTCTTATGTCGGTTTCTGCGGTTTCTAAACTGTGTCCCCACTGAAATTCCGCCATAATTACGCTGGAGCCATTGGAAGAAACAGAACTCACTTCTTTTACATTTTCAACCCTGGATACAGCTTCTTCCAGATATTTGGTAACAAGGTTTTCCATTTCCTCCGGGCCTGCTCCCTGCATAGTGCTGGCAACAATGACCATTGGGAATTCGAGTTTCGGGAAGAGATCAATTCCAAGCTTGGAAAGGCCGAAGAAACCAACACCGATGATGAATATGAACACCATCATGAATGTGATTCTTCTTCTTACAGATAAGCTGGAGAGACTCATCAGTTCACCACCTCAACGGATCCGTCTTGAATTACACTGTTCTGTCCGAGAACAATTATCATGTCTCCAATTTCTACACCGGATGTGATCTGTACATCACCCTGGCTGATCAGCCCGGTTGTAACTTCTCTTAACTCCGAACGATTTTTTTGCTTTAGTGGAATGAATGAAAAACCTAGTCTTGCCATCTCTTCCAAAAAGGCTCTATTGTTTACTACAACAGCAACCTGGTAACCATTTCTGGTTCGCCTGAGAACGCTGATGGGAAGAACAATTGTTTCCGTGATGGATTCAGTTACGATAGACACTCGACCGGACAAACCCGGACGCAGCAGATTCTCGGGATCGTCGAAGTGAACCTCTGCTGAGACCTGACCGCTGACAGGGTCTACTGTTGGAGACACAGCAGTTACCACGCCTGGTATTGACTGCTGATTGATTGCCGAAACTGTTACGTAAGCAGGTTGCCCTACCTCAAGACTGAAAATGTCAGATTCAGGCAACAGTACCCTTGCAACCACTCCATCACTGCCTGTAATGGACAAGAGAGGGTTTGAGCCACTCATGTTTCCGGCTCTTGCCCATACACGGCCCACTCTTCCAGAGAAGGGGGCAACTATCCAGGCGTTGTCTCTTGTGGTTCTTGCTTGTGTGTATCCTGCATAAGCCTGATTAAGCTGAGCCTCTGCTGCTTCAAGAGCAACACCGATTCCATCCAGTTCCTGTGCGCTCAGAGCCCCTGCGTCGTAAAGGGTCTGCATTCTTGCATAGTTGGACCTTGCATTCTCAGCATTTGCCCTTGCTGCACTTACGGAAGCCAGAGCAGCAGAAGTTCCTGCGTTAACCTGCTGATCAGTATCCATTTTTACAAGTCTTGACCCGGCATCGATAGCATCTCCCTCTGCTACAAGAACTTCCTCTACAGTTCCAGGGATGGATGCAAAGATCAGCGCTTCCTGAGAGCCTTCAAGTCTTGTGTTGGCATAAACTTCCGAAGATATAGTTGAGGGTTCCATTTGTTGAACACGGACCCTGACGATTCTCTCTGTCTCTTCTTCACCCGGTCCGCAGGCCATGGTAATTAGTATGGATAGAATTACTGCAATTTTTTTCATTAGTTTGTCTCCTTCAGCTCAAGGTCAAGGCTCAGAATTCCCAGTGCCCTGGCTAGACCAGTTTCGGCTGTTTTCAGAGAATAGAGTGCTGATGCATAATTTGTACGTGCCTGGGTAAGGGCCAGAAATGCCCCGTCCATATCAAGTCTTGTGATAATACCTGCTTCGTATGAGACCCTTGCTATCTCTGAGCCTTCAATTGCCTGCTGAACGGTGGATTCCGCAGCCCCAACGGTTTCTCTTGCCTGGTGCAGAGAATTCCAGGCTGCCGTGAGTTGAAGTGAAGTATAGTTTTCCATGTCACTTGCTCTTGCATGGGAAGCCAGCCTGTCTGCACGAGCAGATCGGTAGCTGCTGAAATCATTTATCCCGTGAAAAATGGGTATCTGCACAATGGCAGAAGTGCTCCAGCTTCTCGAGTAGTCATCACTGTCTATTTTCCAGATATCATCAACGCCTGCTTGAAATCCGTAACTGGTTGAAAAAATCAGCTGAGGAGCAAAACTGGCTGCAGAAAGATCGACCTGAGTGTCTGCCAGCTTCCTCATTTCTTCAGCTGAAGCTAAAGTAGTACTGTTCTGCTCCATAATAAGCTGGGCTTCTTCATAGGTATCAGGCAGAGGAACTGGAAATGGGTCTGTGAGCTCCCCCTCTATCAATACTGCATGACTCTGGTTGAATCCCATGCTTACCGCAAATGCTGCTCGGGAGTTTTCAACACCAGCCACTGCAGCAATGGAGTCTGGTCTGCGGTTCTCATAGGCAACCTGGCTCTGAAGCAGTTCAAATCTGCTTATTGTTCCAGCCTCGAATCTCTGTTCCGCAAGAACGAAGCCTTCACGGGCAATGTTCATCGCTTCAGTTGTAACATCTGACATCATCTCGGCCATCAGTACACCGTAAAAGGAGGAGATAACGTTTGAAACGGCATCCTGCTCGGTTCCAGAGAGAGAGATCTCAGAGAGATTCAGGGCAGTGGAAGACATGGAAGCTCCAACAGGACCCTGTAGAACAATTGGCAGGCTGGCGGAAATACCGTACATTGAAGACCATTCAGACCCCATTGGGATCGAGCCCATGCCGGGGATCGTCATCTGCTGAACATCATGGCTTTTCTGGTACGAAAGAG
>JAOZRM010000280.1 GCA_029940175.1 Candidatus Sabulitectum sp.
TTGTGATTACTCTGGTTTAAAATGAATTCTTCTGACTGAGCAGGATATCATTACAGATTTGTTTCAGCATTTGCCTGGTGATTTCGAACTGTTCTATCGTTTTTAGATTGTCCAGCCAGTTTAGTGGGAAGTTACTTAATCGTTCAATTAGTACTTCTTTTTCAACAACTGCCTTTCTGCTTGCAATGCTCAGGATGTCTTTCCATGAAAAATCTTCATGGGTTGCGATGCAGAAAAGATCGAAAACATCTTTGCCTTCATCCCGGCCAATAATAGCAGTAACTTTGTTTGCCAGGATATTAATCTTATTGTCTACTCTGATACCGTCGATAATGTCGCTTTTACCAGAACGATAAACACTGTCATTTACGAAATCCAATTGTAATGAGTCATCCACAAGAACCCTGTGAAAGTCTCTGGATTTCACTGAATGCTTCAGCCTGAACTTTCCTTCCAGTTCATCAAGAATCTCATTAATTGATTCACCAAACAGATCATCACTGCTGGTGAACAGATCTAAATCATCAGAGTATCTGGCATTGTAGTGAAAGCGGTGCAGAGCCGTGCCGCCGGTTAAGTAAAAACTGTTTTCAAGAGCAAACACAACTGCAAGAACTTTGTCCTGCAGCGCGTAAAGGTGCTTGTAATCTATCGCTTTTTCCATTGCAGACTTTCAATGAAGTTGTTTTCTCCCAGAAGAATGTTTCTGAGCATCAGTATATGCCTGTCTATGTATTTGTGATTATAGCTTGATTTGAAGCCGGAAAAGAGTTTTTGAAGTGTTTCATTGCTGAACAATACTTGAAGAGTTCTGGCTTTGTCTGTTGAGTTGTAAATGATTTTTGAGAAGAGCATCTGCTTCTGCCTGAGATCACCGGAATTAATCATATCTCTGATGATGTCTTCAGTTACATCGTAATCCCAGAAGCAATCTTTTATCAGCTGATAATAAACATCAGTATCTGTTTTCACTGTAATCCATTTCATGCCGCATGCCCTTGTCACATGTAAGGTCAACTTTGTGTTGGTGCAATACACCCTCTGCATACTATCTAATTCTACGACATAAATAAGTCAAGGTTCTCCAGCATGAAATAACCCCCCTTCCTGTGTTGTATAGTACAACAAAGGGAGGGTTCTATGCTTTTGTTATTACTTGTGTCTGCTATGGTGACCCCACCGGGGGAAGCTGCTGCAATGGATGCTTTTGCTCAGGGGAGATTGAATCTGGTTTACATCGGTCAACCTACACCTGTTGACTACAGAGACATGGAAACCGGTTTGCTTCTTGAATCACTGGGGTGTAAGTGGGATCAGGAGACAGAGCAGTTCAGCGAAGACTGGAATAACTATATGCTGAATCTGTGGTCTTACCTGGGCAGTGACAGCACCTGTTTTACAATCCGCAATGCTGCAGAAAGCCTTGAATACAGAAATGGTGTGCTTGTTTACAGAGACGCATGGGGTTCAGTTCCTTTTGACATCTTTCCAGAAGAGCTTGCTTCACTTGTTGAGATCTCCGGATACTCTTTGCGGGACTCATTTGAGGATATTGTCTATGTTGAGTTGTATACACCTCTACGGGATGATACTCTGAGAACAGAACTGCCACTGTATTCACCGGTGATTACAACATGGTTCGAAAAAGGTAAAAGAGAAATACGGCGGAACCAGATAATCGAGTAAGTACTACTCTTCCCCTGGGCAATCAGTAGTTTCTTCTGATTCATCAAGAACTGGAAGTATGTTCTCGTCCATCAACAGCGAAGTGTCGGCAAGTACCTGTTTCAGGTGATCCATAGACCAGTTACCCTCATGCCTGCCGATTCCGTGCATGAACACGGGGAAGTGTACAAAGTAGATTGTTTCCTCGTTGATAGTGGCACAGTACTTACCATTAACTGTAATCGCAAAAGGGAAGTGGGTGCCTGGCAGGTTGTACTGCTGGATAATCTCTGAAGAAGCGGTATCAGTGATCAGGTGGTATTCAATCTGGTACTCGTCAGCGAATTCGTTAAGAACTGTGTTGACCATTTCCAGTGTTTGCAGAGATGGCGGCATTTCCTTGTAAAAAATATCAATGGTGTTCGGGGCTGTGATCGGTAATGCTGTAAGCGAAAATAACAACAGACTGCACATATTAGTTTCTCTTTCATTTAGGTGATTCAACTTCGGCAGAAATATATAAGGAAGTTCACTTGTTGACACTCATGACCTCTCGGGCTATACATGGGCTATACAATGGAGGCCAAATGTGAAAACCAGAATTCAGAGATGGGGAAACAGCCAGGGATTACGACTTCCCAGGAGCATACTTGAAGATGCCGATCTTGCTGTGGAAGATGAAGTCAGTATCAGAGTGGATGACGGAATTATTCTAATTTCTCCCTTGAGAAGAATAAGGGGGAAGTACTGTATAGAGAATCTTGTTGCTGAGATTCCTGCAGATTACAAAGTCAAGGAAACAGACTGGGGAAAACCTGAAGGCGATGAGGAGTGGTAGATGACTGCCTACATACCCCAGCAGGGAGATTTTGTTGTTGTTTCTTTTGATCCCCAGTCCGGTCATGAACAGAGTGGGTGCCGACCAGCACTGGTTATCAGCAAGAATTTATTCAATCAGAAAACAGGATTGGCCTTTGTTTGCCCACTGACAAAGACATTCCGGAATTACCCTTTTCACCTGCCTGTTCATGCAGAAGGTGTAACCGGCTTTGTTATGATAGAGCAGATAATATCAATAGATTTCCGTGCCAGAAACACTAAATTTATTGGAAAGGCTTCACCTGATCTGCTTGCTGAAGCTCAGGCATTGCTGGATGCCTGTATTTACTGA
>JAOZRM010000281.1 GCA_029940175.1 Candidatus Sabulitectum sp.
GTGGATTCTTTCGTCCAGAATTCAACAGCATATTTATCAGATGAATTCTGGCCTTCTGAAAGGGTAAGAATAATAGGTGAGACAAGAATATGTGACCAGAGATTGTTGCAGGTTCAGCTCTTTCCGGCACAGTACAGAGCTTCAGACAGCACATTGAGCACAGTTACCAACTTCAGCGTTTCAATCTCATTTGACGGTGCTTCAGCAGTATGGAGCCCCACAGGTCTTGGCCATTTCCAGAGTATGGTAAATAACTCACCCATTGTTGGCTACAATCCAGTTGAGCAAACCTATGCTCCCGTCCCAACCTACTTCGGTCAGGTTGACCCTGAAACAGGACCGAGCAGGGTGCCGGATTATGTCATTATCTGCGCTTCAGGATTGTACACTCAATGTGCTACAGCCATAGATGCATTGGCAAACCACAGGGTAAGTTTGAATGACTTTGATGTTGCTCTGGTAACAACTGATGATATCTTGAGTGATTTCGGGGATGGTGCCACAGTGATCACAGACAATATTCTCAGGAGCTTTACAGAACACATGTGGAACGAGTGGGGTGTGGCTAGCTCTAACAAAAAGCCTGAGTATCTTCTTCTGATAGGTGATCACGAAGATCAGGAGTATTCCAATGAACCATGGTTTTTACCAACCCACCTTTATCCGGTTAATCAAGAACCTCCTTTCTACTACATAGGCAATGATGAATGGTACTCATATTTTAATCAGCCGACAACAGTAAACAATGCCTTCCCGGACATGAAGGTTGGCAGGCTCGCTGTAAAGAATGCAGGATCACAGGAGTCCGATACCTTGAGTGCTCTTATCTACAATCTTATCGATATTGAAGATCCCATAACCCAGGCTCCAGTAATTGACTATAGACGCAGGATTGTGAGGCTTGCAGGTGCAGGGAGAAGTAGAAAAGGTGTTTACCATCAAGACTTTGGGATTGATAATAGGCCACATACTGAGTGGACTGAAGGAATTTCAGACTGGATGGAATACGATTATTCAGATTTCTACTGCGGTGATGGAAGATGGTTTACTGACTCAGATATGAGTCATATGAAAAGTGTAGAATGGGTAACGCATTGTATTGAGGAACTGAACAAGGGTGCCGGGGTTATTTTTTACACAGACCACGGAGAATTCCACATGTTCAGCGCAGGCCTGGAATGGTGTCCCTGGTTTATATGGGATGATCGACGCACTCTGGGCGCCAGAAACAGCACTTTCAACAACTATCAGATCGAGAATTATCTTAATGACCCTGTTACAAACTATTCAGCCCCCTTTCTACTCTCTCTCAGTTGCTTAAACGGAACTTTCAACCATACCCTTGCAGAACACGATGGTCGAACATCTCATCCGGAGTTCTGCTTTGATGACGGATCAGATACTATTCCCCTCCCTGCATATGATTTCGGTACCGACTGCATAGCTGAAAGGCTGTTGAAGAACACAGCAGTACCTGTTGCAGGTGTTTTTGCGGGTTCTGAAGTTTCCTATATGAGTTGCTATGAGTATTACGGAAAAGGTATTCTTGAAGCCATCTATACCAGAGGTTACGGACGGCTTGGTGATGCTGTTGCTGCTGCAAGACTGCAGTATAGAGATAATTTCATATCTTCTACCGGAGCTAATCCACATGAGCTGGGACAATTCAATCTTCTTGGTGATCCAGCTCTGGACATCAGTGACAGAGTAAGATTCCCTGATCGTTGTGACCTTCTTGTTTATCCCGACGGTGTAACTATTTCTGAATACCCCGTTGAGGGCTCCAGTGGAAATACTCTTCCCCTTACATTCACCGTTTACAACAATGGAGGAGAGGATTCAGGCAATTTCACTACAAGAATCACCTTCAGAAACGGTTTGAACAGTGAGACGATCAATGTAAGCTGTGCATCCGTTGATTTCGGCACACATAAGGAATACCAGTATTCATGGCCATGCTGTTCCTGGCTTGTTCCCCCTGTTGAACTGGAAGTGTCTTTTGAAGTACTCAGCCCACAATCACCAACAGATTCCTGGATGGGAAACAATACTGCAAGTCTTACCGTTCAACTGAATGATACCTATCCTTTTGAAAGCAACTGGCCTATTTCAGTTGAGGGAATTGTACAGTCTACTCCTATGCTTGTGAATCTGGACATGGATCTGCTGCTTGAGATAGTGGTATTAACCGGGAATAGTCTAACAGCATTTGAACACAATGGAGTACATAAATGGGAAATCGATTCTCAAGGCTTTATCGGTGGACAGCAACCTCTTGCTGTTGATCTGGATAATGATGGTTTCTCAGAGTTCCTTCTTGCATACACAGACGGCATTAAGGTTGTCGACCATGATGGCTCTGTTATGCAGAGTATCGTAACAACAGGACATTTGTTTACTGTGGGAGACATGCTTTCAAGCACAACAGAGCTTGAACTCTGTGTTGCTACTGAACCGGGAACTCTCACATTGTACAAATGGAACGGTATTCGAGATGAGTTTGTGGATGAGGCTGTCTGGAGATTTACAGTTCCTGACTTTTCATCTTCAGTTTCGATTTCCTGTGCCGACCTGATTGGCACGAATACAAATGATGATGTTGTTTTTTGCAACTCCAGCCCATTTTTGCTACCAAACCCTCCTCAAAGCATGCTGATCGTGTTTGACTGGGAGTCGGTTGGTTCTCCTTTCATAAAGACATGGCAGGGGGATGAAATTGAGATAAACCCAGCTGCGGGAGCGCTTGCAGAAACCAGAATGGTAGGCTACCCCTTCAGGAGTTACGAATACACAACGTCGGGTGACTATCCGGCAAGTATCATTGAGCC
>JAOZRM010000106.1 GCA_029940175.1 Candidatus Sabulitectum sp.
AGGCAGAAATCCAATGAAATTCGGGCTCAAATGAAAGTTTGTGAAATTTGCGGGCTAATGCCTGTTATAGCAACAATTCTTCCGAGATCAAGCAGATTTTCCCACGCAACCTCCCTTGGAGTTCCCGTATTTTTCGAGAGGAACTCCTTCCTCTGATCATTCAGCAGTCTTTCCAAATATATAGTTTCCACTCAACCTCCTGCCGAAACAATACATACACATCCCAACACTGTCAATGTTGGTTAACCCCTCTAACCCACGACTGTAAGTATTGGTTGAGAATGATAAAGATCGGACAACAGAATCATGAACCTAGGTTCTCTCAGTTCAATGGAATGTGAAAGATTCCAATGACCACCGGGATGATAAAAGAAGATAATGACCGTTTGTGGGAAAGGGACAAGTTGATTCCTGTTGACTGATCACTAAAAACTAAGATATTCCTTGTTGCAAACATTCTCAATAAAGGAGTCTGAATGTCTCATTGCCATACCTACTTGAAAAAACTACGTGACCATGGTTACAGAATTACACCTCAAAGGGAAATAATAATACAGATCATTGCCCATTGTGGTAAACACATGTCTGCTGAAGAAGTAATGGAATTGGTAAGAGAAAAATCCAGTTCTATAAACATTGCCACAGTCTATAGAACACTGGATATGATGGTCGAGAATGGATTGGCAAGCAAGTTTGATTCAGGTAATGGGAAAACAGCATACGCTACCGGTAAGCACGGTCCTCATATTCATCTGGTGTGTAAACACTGTGGTTCTGTCACCAAGGTATCTGAAAACGACATTTCCGCATTTCTTGAAAAAATCGAGGATCTTTACGATTTTGATTGTCATCCATATCATTTTTCCATCAATGGCCTGTGCAGCGATTGCAGACACTCAGAAAGCAATTGAGCCTTCAGATACTCACAGGAAGTTGACACTCCGATTTTGAAAGTGGATAATTGCGATGATTCGCAAGTGCAATAATTCGCATCGACCTCCGCTTGGGTTAACTGCTCGATAACAGAAGCAATTACAGAAGTAGCTTTCTGTTTTGTTGCAGGTATAAAGGAAAGTACAAACAGGGAGGCAGTAATGTCTAAAAGAACGGTAATACTTGTATCATTGCTACTCGCTCTCAGTCTGGTCTTCGCATCCTGCGGTGCAGACGAGACCAACATTAATACAGAGGAAACAACTGTTGAAGTGCAGGAAGTCACGGGTGATCTTGTATTCGCAGCAAACGGAGAAGACTTTGTTCGCGCCGGTTTTGTATCCAGCGACGGTTGGTATATCACATTCAGACATGTTTATGTAACCATCACTGATGTTGCAGCGTATCAGACCGACCCGCCATACGATCCTCATACAGGTGATGAAGTTTCCGGTGATGTTGCTGCTGAGCTTAGCGGTGTTTTCACCATTGATCTGGCCGAAGGTGACCAGCATGCAGAACCTGTTCTTGTTGGCATTCTTGAAGACGTTCCCGCAGGTCATTACAATGCTCTTTCCTGGAGCATGGTTCCTGCCGAGGAAGGGCCTTCCCAGGGTTACAGCATTTACATTGATGCTCAGGCTGAAAAGGGAGATCAATCGTACAATGTGTTCCTGGGATTCCAGCATGGCTACAGATACACTGCCGGTGAATTTGTGGGTGATGTCAGGAAAGGCTTCGTAACATCCGAATCTGCCGGAGATCTGGAAATGACCTTTCACTTCGACCACATTTTCGGAGACATTGAACAACCTGCCGACTGTGATCTCAATATGATGGCTATCGGATTCGAGCCCTTTGCAGAACTGATGCAGGAAGGTACAGTATCTGAAGACCTGATATCTCTTTCCGAGAACCTTACTGAGGAGACATACACGAAGCTTCTTGAAGCTCTTTCAACACTTGGACACACAGGAGAAGGACATTGTCACTGCACAGTGATCCAGTAAAGGGTCTGCTGCTCTCAGCATCTGTGTTGTTTGCCTCCTTTCCTGTACTCGGTCACGGAGCACGGGTGGTGTGGGAAGTTCAAGGTGACTCCATTCATATTTCTGCAGCATTCGATGATGGACTGCCCATGGATAGAGCGCAGGTAACAGTATTTTCAGCGACTGAGCCATCAGAACCTTACATAAGCGGGATGACTGATGAGAACGGGGAGTTCGCATTCCTGCCGGACATAGAACAGTCACTGAGCTGGGATGTACAGGTCCGCAAAGCCGGACACGGTGATATGGTCCATTTCTCCCTTGCGGAGGAATCAGAAGATTTTATCGAGCAGAGGGGATTAACCACACTTCAGATAATACTTATGTCTGCCTGTGTGGTCTGGGGCTTTATTGGCACCGCTCTGTTCTTTGCCTCAAAGCGAAAAGGTCAGAATGCACATTCCTGACGGTATGCTGCCTGCGGAAGTGTGTATTGCAGGGTATGCAGGAACTGCCTTTCTTGCATGGCTCTCTGTGAAAAAGGCAAAATCTACCACCGAAGATTCAGCCAGAGTTGTTTCAAGGGCTTCAGTCATGGCAGCTGCCTTTTTTGTGGTATCATGGGTTCATATTCCCATTCCTCCAGTGAGTGTTCATCCTGTACTGGCTGGCCTTATGGGAATTCTTCTCGGTTGGATATCCTTCCCGGCAATACTTGTGGGACTGTTTTTTCAGGCAGCAATGTTCGGCCATGGAGGTTTTACCACTCTTGGTGTTAATGCTCTTACTATGGGGGGAGCAGCACTGCTGGCATGGGGTGCATTCCGTCTGCTGAAGGGCAATGAAAAAGGAGTTAAATCCCTTATACCCGGGTTTGTAGCAGGATTAACAGGGGTAGTTCTTGCAGTTGTATTTACCGGTTCCATTCTGATTCTTACAATACCGGAGCATATTGATGCGGGAGTAGAATTCTCAAGCATTCTTGCCATGGCTGCTGCACATCTCCCTTTAGCATTGGCAGAGGGAGTTTTTACCGCTCTTGTAGCCCGTTTCCTGCTGAAGGTCAGACCGGATGTGCTGGCATGAAATGTTAACAAACTATAGGATGAAACTGTTTGAAGACTGGGACACCACACTGAAAGTTCCCAGTCTGTTTCTTCTTATGATGTCCATGGCTTTCATCAGAGATCAGAGGCTGATGTTCCTGTTGCCATCTATTGCAGCTATTCTTTTCACTACATCCGGCATTAAACTCTCACTTCTTCTTTCCAGGTTTCGTGCTCCTGTTCTTTTTCTGCTGTTCGTCAGTGTTTTTCTGATCCTTTTCTCTGAAGGTGAGACGCTTTTCAGAATAGGTCCTTTTGCTCTGAAATCCCGGGGAGTTACCTTGGCACTGAATACATCAGTGCGGGTTCTTTGCATTATCACAGTGGGAATAGTAATGGTGAACACAACTCCGCTTGCTGGATTGTCCGGAAAACTTCAAAAAATGAGAATCCCAAAAATACTGGTTGATATCGGCATTCTTACAGGTAGATACATCATGGTCATTGGTGAGGATTTCAGGAAAATGAGAGCCTCCAGAAAACTCAGGGGATATGTGCCCGGGAAAAGTATATCTCAACGTTTTAGAGTCATTGTTCCAACTGCAGCTACACTGCTGCTCAGAGGATTCCAGCAGTCCGAGATGGTATTTAATGCAATGCATATGCGAGGCTATGGGAACACTGTTTCCAGTACAGCAGTAAGTGATCAACCGGAAAGGCCATCCAGATTCAACATGATTATGTTCTTTTCAACACTGGCCATGTCTGCAGTTCTTATAGTTTTGGAAGTATCTCTTGAAGCCGGATAAACAAAACGGTACACACATTTCCATTAAGAACCTGTTGTTCTCCTACCCTCCCCGGCAACCACTTCTAAGTGGTGTTAATATGGAAGTACTGCCAGGAGAAAAGGTGGGAATAATCGGCCCTAACGGATCAGGCAAAACTACTCTTTTTCTGCTTCTGGCGGGAATACTTACCCCGGACAGGGGTTCTCTGGAGGTTCTAGATTCTCCGGTTAAAACAAGAGTCTTTAATCGCGACCTGGGCTTTGTCTTTCAGAATCCTGATGATCAGCTTTTCTGTCCCACAGTAAGGGATGATCTGGCTTTCGGACTTCTCAATCTGGGCTATTCGGGGGAAGAAGCAGATTCAATAGTTAATGAATACCTCACCGACATGAAGATGTTTGATCTGGCAGAAAGACCTCCGCACAATCTGTCCGGCGGAGAGAAAAGAATGATATCAATTGGAGGAGTGATGATCATGAACCCTGCCGTGGTCATTCTTGATGAACCGGAATCAAGTCTGGATTGTCAGGCAAGAAGGAAACTGATAGAGTTTCTGAACGATTCAGAAGAAACTCTGCTGATTGCTTCCCATGATCTGGAATTCCTTCTTGAGACCTGCGAAAGAGTCTTGATACTTGATAACGGTCAGATCTGTGCTGACGGGCATTCAAGAACCATTATGAGTAATGAGATGCTTATGAACTCACACGGATTCGAGAAACCCCACTCCCTTGTTCCCCACACCGAGCTCCATCACAAGCCATCTCACTGATCAGAACTTAGGCAGGGAAGTAACTCATTCAACCTCCTGATGGATTCCTCGGCTGTAGCCGTTACAAAAAAGAGCAGAGCTTTAGCTGCCCTGCTCATTTTTTGTGTAACGAGGAATCTTCAGTTACCGAGTATTACCTTGATGGAACCGAATGTACCGGCTTCCAGCATCATTGTACCATTCAGCATGAACTGACAGCGGAAACTGCTCAGAAAGCCTGTTTCCCCTGTGGAACTGGGAGACTTGAGGGATACAGGTGCCATAGGTGTGTTAAATCCGTAAATACTTGGATCACCTGTCCCACTGTCCCATACCACTTCCATGATCAGATTATCGACTCCGTTAAACCAGAAGTGTGAGTCGAGTTCAATTGTAAACCACTCACCTTCCTCAACTGAAATGGATTCAGTGTCACTTTGATGAACAAGGGTTCTTGAATTGGCAACGTAGTTATCCATGAATGTTGTACCGAGTACTTCCTCAGAACAGTATCCAAGGTAGATCCTGAAGTTACCATAATCAGAAGAGGAAGTGTTTCCAGTTGTTCCTCTCTGCCAGGATAAAGACTCTATCTCCATTGCGGAACCAATTTCATCAGCTCTGGCTACCACCTGGTAGCGAATGCTGGCGCTTCAAAATCCACAGAATGGATCGCAGCTAGATGCTTCCGAGCTTCCGATAGTTATGCCTGCAAAACAGATGCTGGCTAAAAGCAGAATTATCGCTAATTGCTTCAAAGTACATCCTTCGTTTCTGTATTCTTAGCTGCCAAGTAATACCTTTACAGAGGCAAATGTGCCGGTTTCAAGCTGCTGGGTTCCAACAAGCATGAACTGACAACGCATGCTGCTGAGGAATCCAGTTTCTGCTGTGGGCTCTGCGGATTTGAGTCTCATTGGAGTTCCAGCTGTATCGAAGAAGTAATTGTGTACACTTCCAGAACCGTTGTCCCAGACAACTTCCAGAATCAAACTTCCCTCTCCGTTGTACCAGAACGGGTCATCCAGATCTATGTAAAACCAATCTTCTGTTCCCTGTGCAACAGTAATGCTGGTACTCTTGTGAACCAGGGTTCGGGTTCCCTCCACATAATTGTCCATGAAATTTGTGCCCAGAAATTCCTCAGGGCAGTAACCAAGGTAAATTCTAAAATTGTTGAAGCTGGCTGTATCTGTCCCACCGGATCCGCGATGCCATCCCAGGGATGAAATTTCAATCGCGTCGCCAATTTCGTCTGCGGTAGCTACCACCTGGTAGCGAAGACCTGCACTTCAACTGGCGCAGAACGGATCCATACCTGATGTTTCTGCGTCACCTACGATCAATCCGGCAAAGCCCAGGCTTGCCAGAAGGAACAAAGAGACCAAAGCTTTCATATCATCTCCTTCAGTTTGAGTATTTCCTACCTGATTAGTATGCAATATGTGTAAAAATAGGTTCATCGGCCAGTTTCACCGGCATTTCTTATCAGAAAGAGCGCCTTTGCAGACGCTCTTCTTTTCTATGTTCTATGGGGATTTTACCTTACAACAGTCATTCTGCTGGAAACTGTGCCGCCATTGATTGTAGCCCGAACGAAGTAGACTCCGCTGCCCATTTCTGCAGGGATCTGCCAGTTGTAAGCATTTGCTCCTGACTCGATCTCGGAGCTGTCAATGTTGGCAACTCTACGACCGGATACGTCGTACACTGATATGTCAGCAGTACCGGCAACAGCAGTGTAAACACTGAATGACGCGTAATTATTCACTGGATTGGGGCTGATGGCACTGATGCCCATTGCCGACGGAACAACTGCTCCATGGCTTTCCGCGGTGCCCGTTAACTCAAGAGCAGCGAGAACAGACTGGTGGGCATCCACGCGACCGGCACCATAGGTGTTGTCTTTGCCTGAAGTTCCAAGCTCAAGACTGGTCATCTCGATGATGCTGTCCATCTGAGCAACAGTGAGATTGGGATTAGCACTAAGCATCAGAGCAGCTACTCCGGCAACATGCGGAGTTGCCATTGAAGTACCACTCATTGTGGTGTATCCACCTGTCCACTGTGTACTTACAACGTCAACTCCAGGGCCGCTAACGCTGGGAGCTATGAGAGGACTGGAATCAGTGTAGTCGGCCCAGCAGGTCACAGGACCACGACTGGAGAAACTGGCAATAACGTCTGAGCTGTTAGTGGCTCCAACAGAAATAACAGCACTCTTTCCACCGTGGTATGTCTGATCAGGATGGAACCATGGTGGTGGGCTGTCTGCACTGGATCTGATTGTGCCTGCTCCGGGACCATCATTGTGAGCACATATCGCGTGAAAAACTCCTGCGGTAAGAAGGTTTTCTTCTGCAGTTCGAAGGGTTGTATTGCCCTGCCCGGAACCAAGTGACATGGTAAGAACAGCAGCACCATTGTCAGTGCCGAATTCCATTGCCTGTATCCAGGTGTATTCTCCTCCGGAGTAGTAGTTAATTCTGAGTGCCATAAGAGTAGCTGATGGTGCAACTCCCGTTTCTGTTCCAGAATCACCATCTCCGGCAACACTACCTGCACAATGGGTACCGTGACCGTAGTCATCCATAGGGTCATTGTCACCGTCAAAGAAATCATATCCAAGGTGAAGACCGGCTGGCGTATCATGCCACATGTTTGTAACCAGATCTGTGTGATTGTAGTCTACGCCTGTGTCAATAACACCAACAATAATTCCCTGGCCTTCATAACCCAGGGTCCAGGCATCATCTGCATTGATTTTTTCTACGCCCCATGCAAGCCCTCTGGAGAGCTCTGCTGATGTTGATTCATGTACATCAACTGGTTCAGAGAGACCGGCATCAGGATGAGCAGCGCTCTCCACAAGAACAACATCTGATCTGGAAGCCATATTTCGGATAGTAGACAAGGTGGCCTGACAGTAAACAGCATTTGCAAGCCACAGTGGTTGAATGTTGTTTACATTGTCAGAGTTGAGAGTTCTCAATTCGGAAATAATATCAGTTTGGGCCACCTCTGCTATGTCTTTCATTGCACTTACAGCAAATTGCTGTCTGGCATCTCTGTCCATTCCGTATGTAGCGGCGTTCACCCAGTTTCCGTCAACCTGGCCATGGGCGAGAATGAATACCGGGATAAGGTCAGTTTCATTGGATTCCGCCATTATTACCGCAAGATCCGGATCAATTGCGCCAGCTAAAGCCAATGCAGCAAAAACCAGCAATAAAATTAGTTGCTTCATGAACACTCCTATCGGTTTGATTGAAATTGAAACAGTATCGTTAACTTACATACCCCTCCGAACATACAGAGCGGGGCACCTTTCGGCACCCCGCTCCCCGAAAGACAGTAATTTATCTTAGAACCATTACTCTTTCAGTCATTACAGTATCACCGGTTGTGATTACTACACTGTAGAAACCGTTAGGAATCGTGGCTCCATTTGAGCCGGTGAGATCCCAGTTTACCGTATGCTGTCCTGCGGCAAAGTCTCCGCTGGCTGGCATGGCAACAGTGCGTCCAGAAAGGTCAAAGACCTGAATGGATACTGTTCCTGCATTTGCCAGTGAGAATGGAATAGCAGCACTTGTTACGGCGGGATTGGGGTAAGGTGCGCTGATTCCTGTTACAGAAATCATCGCCTGGCTCTGACCCTCGACTCCGGTTGCGCTCACTGTAAGAGATCCAAGATAGCTGATCTCGTCGTGAGCCCATGCTGTAACAAGCATCTCGCCTTCAGTTGAAGGGCTGACTGAAATACTGACCTCGCCGGAACCGTTTGTTGTTGCAACTTCATAAACTTCGCCTGTTGCCCAGTCGCTGCCCTTCCAGAGACATACCCTGGCACCGGAAACGGCAGAGCCACCAGAGGTGACTGTTACTGTAACACTTGAAGTGCCAACCGGAACTCCGGAGGGGTAAGAGGCCGCAAGCTGGGGAGCATCTGCTGTCCACATTGGAAGCTCAGGATCGCCGAACAGGTTGTATTCCTTAATGCACCAGTCATAGTACTCGTCACTGGGGGGAGATAGTGCATCGTTGCCCATGGCGTGGGCAACTCCAAGGTTGTAAAGGTCGTTGTTCCACATCACTTCGTAAAATGACAAAACAACCGCTTCACTATACTGGCCAGATTGTGCTGTACTTCCCCATCCGAACCTTGCGTTGAATGCGCCGAAGCCACCGCCGTTGGGAGAGTTCAGCCAGGCATCAGCACAACATTCATATCCATCCATATATCCAATTAAACAGGCAAATGAATTCCAGATGGCAGGAAGATTACCACTGCTGATGTTAGTCTGGCTCATGATCTGGCTGACAGTGTAATTGCTACCGTAAGAAGTATACATACTGGTTTGTGATCCATGACTACCGTGAAAGACGTGATGAGGGCCGTCGTTGATCATCGCCACTGTAATTGAGCTGCTGTTGCTGCTGGTTGATTCGTAGCATTTTGCTTCGTCCCAGCCGGATGGGAGGAAATTGTTCGAGATCGTTTCTGCATCTGCAGATGCGTACATTGGATCACCAGTTTGATAATGGTCCCACAGATAACCTGTTGTATATCCCATCCTCAGTTCAATTGGTGACGAGTCAAAGTAATCTGTTGAGCTGATCTGCTCGTAAGCGTAAACTTTGTTGTTAAAGATTGTGCATTCACCCGTTGAGTTCACACTTGCTCTTCCGACCCAGAGATCGGGGTGATAGTCTACATTATCGATTCCATATTCACCCCAGGTGCTGTTACCGTTAGAGTTCCAGAGATCTGCTCCGGGAGCTGTGTCATTAATATCGGACCAGTAGAGATCCACCGGTGGATATTCAGTGTACGAGCCGGCCGCGATCTTCACGTCTCTTCCGGCGATAATGTTATCGTCACCGTAAATAAGCACGTATTCAACTCCGTTGTCACGGCAGTCTGTAAGAAAAGCGCGAATGTTCTGAGGCTGATCAGCAAAAGAGTAATTTGAGTTGATCCATGTTGTGGTGTGAACGCTGGTTGGAATACCTTTTCGGGTCTTCCAGTCGGCAAGGGTCTGTGCATAGCTCTGGTAAGCTGTGGTGCAGATCACAACATACTCACCATAATCAAGATCCTGACTTGGGATAATAGCAGCACCACTTGCCTGAACCATTTCAGGATTGATAACAGTACCTTCAACGATGGCTCTTGTACGAGCCTCACTCTGTGCGGAGCGTGTTCTAACAGTGTAATTGTTCGTGCCTTCTTCTGTTGTAACACGAAGTTCAAGATTACTGAGAATCTCAATGGTTCCCGAAGCTGGATTCCAGCGTACAGGATAAACACTTACATAAGCAACAGGAAAACCGATAAGCATGGAAGATTCCTGGAATCTTGCAGCACTTGACGGGAATGTTTCAGATGAAGAATAGATGCTCTGATCCGGCAACGGAAGAGAGATTACAGTTTCATCCATAAGACTGAATGGTACAGGCTGAGTGGCAGGAAGAACAGTGTGTCGACCACGCAGTGGTGTATAGGAGACACTGACAACTTCGATTCCAGTTGCCTGAGTGCCTGCAGGAAGTGCAATTGGAGTATTGATCACAGGCAGAGACGGGGCTCCTATCCTGCTTATGGATGGTGTCCCGGGAATAGTTACGGCAGTGTAATTCCCCATCTGATCAATGCTAACATCCGATGCAGAAAACGGAACGTTAACAGTGAACTCTCCGGCCATGGCCATTACAGCAATGGCTAGTAAAACTAATACCTGTTTCATCAGCACTCCCTTTCTCAAACTACAGATCTACAGAAGTTTGAAAATGCCAAAGTAAAAAAAATATAGGGAACAGCAAAACAACACAAACCGATCAGCCCAGCCCGACCTGCTCATTTGTATCCGCTGATTCCCTCCCTATTGGAATCAATAATACAAGCACCGGGGACTGAAAGCAATAGGTAATTTTAACAGGTGACTCTTGCTGAAACTATTGCAAGTAATGCGGTTCCAGCTTTGTGATTGATCACAAATTCACAAAAGATCTTACCCCCCCATGTACTGAAAAGGGCGCCCTTTCGGACGCCCTTTTCTTGGAATCTTACTAAAAGTTACCTTACAACAGTCATTCTGCTGGAAACTGTACCGCCATCAA
>JAOZRM010000282.1 GCA_029940175.1 Candidatus Sabulitectum sp.
AACAGATACATCAAGTTTATCGGAGATGGCACATACACACTGCTCACCCTCAAGAAGATGAAGAAGCACTTTTAGACGGGTGGGATCAGAGGTGTGGCTGAATAAATCCGCCAACATCTCTACCTCATCAGTTGTCACATGAACTGCAGGAACAAGCAGCTCCATTATCCTTCTCCTCCCTCTTGATCTCGCCTTTGTGACCAATCCTGTCCAGGGTTTCAAGAATCCTGCTGCTGGAATAATCAGATGCCGGTACAACAGAAGCAGTACCGGATTCAAGAGAAACAACCACGGAACCCACTCCAGATAGCTTGCTGAGGGCCTCTGAAACAGCTCTTACACAGTTTGGGCAGGTCATTGCGGAAACATTGTAAGTAATACTTCCGGTATCTGACAGGTCAACTGCTGACTTCATTTTCACTTTGTGGAGAATCTCCTTAACTGCATAAAAGCCTATAGCCAGAAAGAATAATCCTGACGCCACAATACTCAACACTCCTAGAATACCCGAACTGTTATGATGGTGCAACAATGTACCGGCAGGGATCTCCAGATCATTCAGGAGCAGTCCTGCGAGTAGACTCACTCCAACAACAGTAAGTATGTAGCTCCAGAAAGAAAGTTTTCCAAGGCTCTTCCTTACAGCACCCATGGTTGCTGCATTTGTAGCCGGACCGGCCATGAGAAACACAAGTGCGCTTCCAACTGGAAAACCTGCATAAACCAGTGCTGCAGCTATGGGAACAGATGATACAGAGCAGACGTAAAGAGGAATCCCGATAGCAAGAGCTGCAAGCATACCAAGTGGCCCGGCCAGAACGGGGTATTCAGCAAGCTGACCTGGCTCAATAAACACCGTTACCAGGGCTGATATACCCACACCAATTAAGAGCCACAGATAGATATCTCTGAAAAGAGTTCCAAAGGCATATCTCCAGATTCTTCCTGGTATGGATCCCTTTTCTTCAACTCCCGAGGAAGATGGCGCCATACTGTGCCCGTTCTCACTATCAAGAACATCAACGATAGTACCACTGACCACTCCGGCAACAAAAGCTGCAATCACCTTTGCCAGAGCAACTGGCCATCCCAGCAGCGCCCAGGTTGCTGCAACAGAATCAACGCCAGTCTGGGGAGTACTTGCAAGAAAACTCACTGCAGCCCCCTTGCTTGCACCGTCTTTTCTTAATCCGAGAGCCGCAGGAAGCACACCACATGAACAGAGTGGAAGCGGTACCCCTATGAGACTGGCTTTTACTGAACTGCGTAGCCCGGGTTTACCCATGTGCTTGAAGATCCTGTCTTTTTTAACGAACACGTGAAGAACTCCAGCAATAAGAAGACCGAGGAAAAGAGAAGGTGCAAGAGCAACCCCTGTATCCCACATGGCCTCTATAAAATCTATGAGAAAATGCATTTCAGACCTCTTTTAGTTATTTAATTCTTATACTTGAACATTTGCTCAAGTATACACAACTTCTAAAACAAAAGCAAACTAATCCACGCGGAAAACGTTTTCTTTGTGTTGACTCGTAGCTCACGCCTCACTATAGTAACAAGACTACAATTCCAAAGGATGGAGTTCTGTAGTTGATCTCAAATTGAGGAGATATCATGAAATTTGTTATTCTCGTTTTAGTTCTTCTTGCTTCACTTGCATTCGCAAGTGCTTCTGACCTTGGCGCTGTTCACCATTCCGGCACAAGCAACTATAGCGGTGGCACAGATGCTGTTGTTTATGCTCAGCCTTATGTATTTGCAGACCTTTCAAATGGAATTCGTCACTATTCCGCACCTGAGGGCTGGGGAACCGACGACTTTATTCTCAGCACTGCTTCCGAGATTCACGGGGTTCAATTCTACATCGTTTATGCTGGTTCCACAGCACCTACTTCCTACGACCTTGTTATTGGCCAGGATGCTGGTGATTCCGATCCTAACAACTACTCAACAGTATGGAGTGCAAATGTTCCCTGCACACTTGTAGATACTGGTGACGATAACTGGGGATTCGATATTTATGAAGTTAACTGTGACATTCCTTCCTCATTCCCCAGCCTCACAGCAGGACCCAGATACTGGCTTGCAATTGGTTTTCACGATACAGACGTAACAGACTACGTTCTTGTAACAGAAACAATTACAGGAGGAATGGCCTGGTCCGGAGTAACTCAGACATCTTACATACCCACAGTCACTTCATTTGGTACTGCGTATGACTTCTTCTTCAACCTCTACGATTCTCCTACAGCTCTCGAGCGCCAGACATGGGGAAGCATCAAGTCCCTTTACTAGGATAGCTTAGAACTACTTCTTAAAGACCCGGATGGAGCAAATGTTCCATCCGGGTTTCTCTATACCAAACAGATTGAAGTTAAAGTATTCAATTCCTGTCTAAAGCTTTCTTGATCAGTACCATGGTCTAATTGAGAAAAAAGTATATCATAGAGCTGCTGAAGACTATCTGAACGATAAAAATAAGACTCCCTGTGAGCAGAGCAGTCTTTCCCTCTTTCACAATACTGCTGAATGTTATTTTGAGACCAATTCCAGCCATTGCTACAATCAGTGAATAGTGACTGATTCTGCTGATCAGATGAATCACATTCTCCGGAAAGAGATCGAAGGTTGGTACAAGAGAGAACAGAACGAAGCCCACAATGAAGAATGGAACACTGTGTGTGCTTCCAGCAGAGTTCCTGCTGCCGCCTCTCTTTGAAAAAACAGCAATCAGGATGAATACCAGAGGAGTTAACATCAACACCCGGGTCATCTTTACTATAGTTGCAGTCTGCCCTGCAGATTCACC
>JAOZRM010000107.1:0-7918 GCA_029940175.1 Candidatus Sabulitectum sp.
ATAGAAGTTGTCTGCTTCAGCACCGGCTGCAGGTGGTTTCGTGATGTAGAAATCAGGGTTCAACCCGCCGTGATCAACTGCAAGAACACCGGCACTGTAGTCGGAACTTTCCGCTGTTCCTTCAGTGATCGTGGCATAAACATAGTAGTATCCCTCGGAGAATGAAGTGCAGTTCCATTTGTATTCTCCGGAGTCATCAAGGTCGACAGCAATCTCAATAAGACCGGAGGATGAAGTGGTATCGGTATCGAGATAAATACTGACCAGACCACTGGAGTAACCTGAAGAAACCCACTCCACCGTAAAGGATGTATCTGCTGTTGCACCGCCTTCAGGTGGGTTTGTTACTGTAATGGCTGGTTCTCCACCGGAGTGATCAACAGTCAGGGCACCATCAGACCAGTCTGACCCGGATGCAGCGCCACTGGTTATTATGGCTCTTACAAAGTAGGCACCATTGGCAATTCCTGAAAGATCCCATGAATGGGACCCCGAGGCGGAAAGCCCGGTTGCAATTGACTGCTGCCCAATGGGACCGGCAACGGTGTTGTAAAACAGAGAGACCGTACCGGTTGATGAGGAAGTCCAGGTTACGCTGTAGGTATCCACAGCGGATGCTCCGCCGGCAGGAGGTGCAGTAACAGTCACAGTCAACTCATCCGAAGGACCGCTGGAATCTTCCCCGCAGGCAACAGCGAATAGAATTAACAGCCCTGCAAGTATCAGCTTCTTCCAGTTCATATTCATCTAATACGCTCCTGATTGTTTTGAGTCTCCGGCGGAAGCAAGGGGGAGAAATTGTATTGCTCCCGGAAACGAGTTACTCCTCTGGGGCGATGTCTATCATGCGGATCATGCTCATCGGTGAGAACCTCTACGTTATTCTCCAGATTCGGAAGCCATACATCTGTGGTGAAACAGCGGATATCATCGAGATTCCATCCACCGTACAAAAAGTTGACTGGAGCGTTGCCGCTGTCTAATACCCATCTAAAAACAACCGTTTTGTTGTCTGTCCAAACCAGTCCGGTAGGAAGGTCATCAATTCTGTACCGGTAGGTTCCCCATCCGTCCTGCAGACCAGTGTGGTCAAGGAGGCTGTGATGACTTGGGGGAGTGAAGTCTGAATAAGCTGTAACAAGGAAAGACAATGTTCCAACTGATGCGTTGATTCTAGGGCATGCAATAAACTCAACATAGGAGTAGATCAAATCCCCGCTACCTGCATCATCATCAAAGGTCACAGGAGGTGACACCAAGAAAGAAGTTGTGTTGGCTGCATGTTTGGTTTCCCAGAAACGATCGTCATACCATCCAGTACGCATGTCATTACCTGCCCAGTCGTCCCCGTCTGGGGTTGTGTCCGGGTCATCCATTCCGGCTGGGCTGGATCTGTATGCACACCAATCCGGTATTCCAATGTATGACTGAGGCCAGTCTGCCTGCTCACGGGTACGGAGGCCGTCAATGAGCCAGCCTTCGGCTCCCGAGTCTCCGGCCCTGATTCCGTAGTTGAATCTTACTCTGATGGTTTTTCCGGCATATTCGGTAACGTCAAAAACACCAAACTGATATCCGTCACCAGCTATGAAGAAATCACCACTGGTATTAGTCCATCCCGGTTCACCGCCGAGGCCGGGAACAGAAGTCTCATAGTAGCCGTAGTAAGGCGCTATGATGTTCCATGTTGCTCCGTCATCATCGCTTATCTTAACATTGCATCCGGAGCCGCCGGTGAAGTTATACTTGTGAAAAAAGGCCAGTGCGATTCGGTCACCGGGAGAATAGGAAGTATAATCAAGTTCAGGAGCCTCAAGCCAGGCATGGGTAACGGATGAGCTGTAGTTGCCGTCTCCACCCACTGCGTAATACCAGCTTCCCGTGTAAAAGGGATTTGAGTTTGAAGAGTTGTCAACCGCCTCCCATTCATCCACTGTGTATGGATCCCAAGTGCCGTGAGTCCAGCCTGTCATTCCCCAGACCTGCTGCTCAATTGCAATTGCATCAAACATTATGCCGTCATTGGGATATGGTGCATTGTTTCTGGCTCCAAATCCGATGTTAAAATCGGAAGAGAATGGAATTCCAGCCGATGCAGCAGCCTGATCCAGATCGACCTCCGCCTCTGTCCACGAGGGGAAACTCGCCGGCGCGGCGAGTATTCTGTTTGTGAAATCCCACTCACCTGGAAGTTCATCAACGATCCGCACATTATCAATGCTGATACCATCCATGCCTGTTGACGATGTGGTTCGATAATTGTCTTCCTGGGCGAACACTATTCTGAAATCAGACCAGTTGTATCCCGCAGGAACCAGAGCATCCAGATCAACTTCCCTGGTGATCCAGGATCCATTCGGATAAGAAGCCGGGCTCAGCGAGACCTGGGCCACAGGAGTTCCCTGAATGGAGCCGGACATGATACCGATAAAATCACCGGCATTGTTCTCGTCTCCACGGTCGGTGAAGTCATAACGAAGCCACACATTGCTGCTTCCGGAGTAAGCCGAAAGGTCGTAAGTGTTCATTATCCTGCATTCATTGTCTCCCCCGTCCCTGCGGGAATCCATATTCAGATAGTTCCCGTCTGTGGGGTAGTCCTGGGTTACAACGATCTGTCCGTAATCATTAGTCCAGTAGGTCCAGTCTTTGTTGTTTCCATTTCTGAAACCGGAGAAATCCTCCAGATCAACTACTGTTGTATCACCGGCTGTGAAAACCGGAAGGAAAACTCCATCCTGGTTGTCCAGTTCATCGCTGAATTCTCTCCAGTAGAAGTGCAACCGGAGATCGTCGCCAATGTAAGGACTCAGGTCAACATTCCAGATGGCCATGTTGTCACTGGTGACAATGGAACTGCAATCAAGGCCAAGAAACCAGTTGCCTTCATGTGCCAGCGCGGGATCATTGTACCTGTCCACCCTGCCCTGGGTGTGGCTGGACCATGTTTCCCAGTTGTTTGCCCAGGTGACAATTGATTCAAAGTCTTCTTCGATCACTGCCTCCCAGACAAGAGCACCCTCCATGTTATCTTCAAAGATCATGGTTCCAACATTTTCAAAATCCTCTTCAAACTTGTAGTTGATCGCTCGGCTTAGATTTCCATCCCTTGCAAGATAGACTTCCCGGTATTCCTGCTCAGATAAACCTGCAAGACCCAGGTTATATGGAGAAGAGTATCCATTGGATTCAAGACCTGACGCCATGGTAATTGTGAAGCTTACCATTCGAACGGTAGCCGGGTCAACTGCAGCTTCACCACGCGAGTTCGTATAGGAAAAAGCTATTTCCGCAGCTGAAACAGGAAGCATCAAGTCTTCCCCGTTGCCGTCTGTCACAGTTATTGCTCCGTCTGAATTGGCAATGGTGATTTGGTCTTCCAGCCCGAATTGCTCCGGGTCTCTGGTGTTGGAGATAAAAGTAAATCTATCAGGAGAAGCCTCAAGTACAGGATCATCGATCCTGAAAAGATCTCCTGGATATGCTGCATTCTCTAGAAGTGCCTCTATCTCTGAAGCGGCCAGTCGCGCAGCAGTTCCTTCAATTGAACTGTTCGTCACGGCATCTGCCGCCCGCGTGCCCCCTCTCAGGAATACAAAAGCCGCTGCTGCGATCACTCCGATCAGAACAACGACCATCACTACCTCCACCAGGGTAAAACCCCTTGAAGTTCTCATGGCTGTCTCCTCTCTTTCCAGATGTTTACTACTGTTATCATATTCTATCATCTTCTATTTCGAAACCCTCCTGTTCGGGAGGATCTATTATCCAGCTGTATACGTTCCATCTGCCCAGCAGGGGGAAGTATGGAGGATGAAGGGCCCCAAGCCCCAGATCCCATGCGTTTCCAAGTTGGTAACCGCTGTTTCCTGACGAGATTCGACCCATGGCTCTTTCCACAAGGCTGCCTGTAACAGTTAATCTGGCCTGCTCTGCAGGAATAAATGGAACTTGAGCCCTTAAGGACCCCGTAGCCGCAACCAGACAAGCCCTTACTAAAATTCCCTGATCTGTTTCAATCCTCCATGGGCCAGGCCAATCTTCGCCACCGGACTCGTCGGGATCTGCACAAATAACGATGTCGCCAAGGGCAACCAGACCAAGAGGACCGCCTGCACCAACTGCACCACCGTCAATCTCTCCTCCAATGGCCATATCATGGGCGGCAATAATTGTCAGAGGATGATCCGGTCTTCTAACTGATTTAACAACTACAGGAGCAAACCCGTTCCGGACAATGACCAGGTCCACATCGGTAAGGCGAATAGAACTCTCGTCAGCGTTCTCATATTCCTTGTACAGGAGTCTGTCTCCATCTATGAGAACCCTTTCGGCGCTTACACGGACAGCAGTGGTTGGAACGGAACCACTGACAATGCCCTGAAAATGGCTTGCCATACGCGAGAAGTCCACCTCAGGGGTAGAGGTCTGCCAGTATGGACTTCCCTGTCTGTGCCGATTGAATGGTCTGACCCAGATGTTGCTTCCCTCGGGGTGAGGAAGTTCAGAGATTCCAGCTCCTGAAAAAACGAAACCTCCACTGGTTGAAGTAGAGATCATGGCCACGTAGGGATCACCTGTAGAGTCCGGTGAATAGCTGCTGAAATTGATCAGCCCGTTGGAATGAACAGGTCCGTTCACAACCCTTCCATCAACAAAATACCCCTCTGGAATTCCATTTTCATTCAGCAGTGCATAGCTTGAAGGATAAGCAGGGGCGGCTCTTAGCTCTATATCCCGGGTAATATCACCGGCAAGCCCCCTGGAACGCACCTCAACAGCACGATTGCTGCAGACACCATTCATTCCATTAACAGGATCGATCACAACAAAAAAACTGCCGCAATCCGGTAGTCCTGTCCAGCCGGAACTGTCTCCTTCCATTTGAAGAACAAACGGCTGCTCGTCTTCCGGCAGAGAATCAAGGGAGGAAAGATGGTGAAGAGCCAGGGCTGTTCCAGCTTCTGCTGCAGTGGCTGCTCGGATTCGGTTCATTTGAAACTCTGACGCCCGCATGTTCATCTGGAAATAGGTGTAAACCACACCTGTAAGGATAAACAGTACTGCCGCCACCCCCACCACCATTGCAAGCACACTTCCTCTCTGCTGATTCACTGCCCTTTTCCTTTCACCTTCTTCTAGTAAAGGGGAATGCCGGTGGATACATCGTTAACTCGCATGTCGGCTCTGTCTCCCCACATTGCAGTATGCCAGTTGGCGGTTGTAGGGAAGAAAGGCGGGTGCATATAGAGCAATCGGGGATCGAAGTAAACTCCCATATTGAATCCCTTGGAGCCGGTACTTGTATACCCCTCGTCCTGTATCATGTAACCTCCCACAATCAGGAACTCAACCACCGGGTCAGGTTCCCAGTACTTCTCAGCTTTGAGAACACCGTCGAGTGCCACAAGGACAGCGTAGTAACTCAAAGTATCTTCAGTGGCGATCTGATAGCATTCCTCCCCCCATGCAAGGTCGGGTAAAACATCCGGGGCATCAGCAATTATCATATCACCGTAAACAGACATCAAACCAAGAAGATTCTCGTTGTCAGGGTCCATGAGATCAATATTCTCATAGATAAGCGGACCGGACATATAAATGGAGCCTTCCGTTCCGATAGTGAGAGCCATATCAAAACCCTGAAACTGATGACCCCTTAGAAAAACACTGTCTGCTGCAGTATTTTCTATCCAGACAACCGGGTTGTCCATATCTCCAAGGTAGTAGGCAACAGGGATAGAAGCAGCAGTTTTCTTTACGAAAAGCGTATCTCCTTTCAGCGCCAGTCTGGATCCGCTGGGAACATCTCCCCCTGCAAGGCCGCTTAACAATAACCCGTCAGCGGTAGCTGCGGATTTCACACCCTGCCAGTCAAGTTCACCTGAACCGAAGGGTATTGGATCTACACCCAGTTCAAAGTAGGGTGGTCCCAGGCAGAGTCTGTGATAAGGCCGCATCTCCAGGTTTCCAGCGGCAGGTGTGGTTTCGTGACTTCCGCCGCTGCTTGTTCCATAAACATAGTAATCTGACGTGAGACTGAAACTGTAAAAGAACACATCGTTCTCGTGTGTTGGGCTTGAGCTGTAGATATTTATTGGTCCGTTGGCGTAGAAAGGGCCGTCAAACCTGTACCCGTCGCCGTAGTAGCCGTTACCGGACGGGTCATCCATGAATACAGAGAATCTGGCTAGATTCTCCGGCATGATGATGGATTCCATTCCGTATGTTTCTACTGTAGTACCTGATACAAATGCTATACTCCTCAGCATGAAAGCATTTGCAGTTACTATCTGCGAATTGTCATTAGATGGGTCCACTGTGACAAATACCGTACCCATGTTTCCCGGCAGATCATAAGGCGTTTCCTCTGTGCCTAGAATTGGCGTAGCTGCATAATCTGATGGAAGAGAAGCACCGGCAATAAGCATGTGGGTGGCCAGGTTTATACCTGCCTCTGCTGAAAGCTTCGCCTGTATTCTGTCCTCCGTAAATATCTGTGTGTCAGCATTTGTCTGGAAGTAGCGGAATGCTCCTGCCGTAAGGATGATAAGGAACATTGATGCTATCAGAACCAGAACCAGTGCCGAACCTCTTCTGTTTGGTGTTTTCATATACATCACCCCTTAATTCGCATACCGGCCGTAGAAACCGACGTTATCAATATTCCAGCCACCTTTTTCGGCAAAGGGTCCTGCACTCATAACAAACCGTATGAAATAGTGCGTCTTGCCCTGAGAAATGGCATCCTGGAAGAAAGAAGTAAGCTGGATCACATCATTGTGCCAGATATCATCATCGTAGTCGCACTTCTTTACAATGATCCAGTCGTCATTCTGATCAGGAGGGTCAACACTTGTAGTGAAAGCCATCTGTATAAGTGCCACATCGTTGTAAGCTCTTCTCAGGCATCTGTCGAACGAAACTGCAACCGAATCGTACACATGAGCATCCGCCATGTCGTAGGCACCTGATCTTATCCAGTTCCATTCAGCATTGGGAGTGTAATAACCATCATCAGTAAGATCTGTACCTGCAATCCTGTTCTCGTTGCGGGGAATCATTGCAGGATCAACATCAGGGGCAAACAGTGGAACACCTATTTCCCAGTCGCAATTGTCTCCTCCGGTAATCCATGGGCTTTCCCCGCTGAATCCCAGGTCCTCCGGGGTGTAGATAGCCTCAAAATCACCAAAGAAGGAAGAGAACGACAAAGGCATGTTTGCCAGGTCTCCAGTTGAATCAGCATCCACAAATCTCTGACCATGGTTTGCAGTACCCACCATGAAAGCAGGTCTCTGGCCTACAAGCTTCAGGTAAGTAGGGTCGGCGCTGAAAGAAACTTCCCATCTGGCTGTGTTTGGATGGGTTCCGCCAACCCACGTATAGCCTGCGAACGGGCTGGTCTGGCTCATCTCCAGTTTAACGATCAGGTTGGTGGCGGAAGGAAGGATGTAATCATCGTCAAGATTAATAACCACCCACTCAGTCATGGAAGATCCAACCTCATAGGTACCAAAATATGTGAGTTCGGATTTTTCCAGTTCTCCGTCACCGAAGAAAACAGTTTCTGCGGTACTTCCAAGATAAACATCCACTTCATTGAAATACCAGCCACCACTTGGAGTGGTTGGCTTGAAACCAATTGAACCTATCTGAACCCCGGATACAGTTCCTGATGCCTCGAAGTTGTCCAGTGTCCATCCGGCCTGAGTACCAACTCCATCAGATTCGAACACAAACCTTAATTGAATCACTTGGCCAACATAGCTTTCCAGGTCAAGTTCAACGGTGCTTGTTCCCATGGTACCATTGTAAGCGCCATGGCCGTTATGCATTCCTGTGCCATATGAATCTGTTTCAAATACATTCCAGATCGTTCCACCATTGGTAGATACTTCAATCCAGCCGTAATCCC
>JAOZRM010000107.1:7928-10593 GCA_029940175.1 Candidatus Sabulitectum sp.
TAGCACGTCATATAGAGAATGATAAAAAAGGTAAATGTACAAAAGAGAGTACTGGCTCGATAGTTCCGTCTGGAATGGCAATCTTGGGAGTCTCCAGCCAGCAGTACGAATCATTGCTGTAATTAGCAGGATCATTTGCATGAAGAGTCCACTTGTGATTTCCCGAAACATCCTCCAGCGACCAGTCATCAATTCCACCGGTATTCATGGGTTCATGGTGCCACCCTGGAAGAGAGTACTTCTCTTCAATAACACCCAGTTCAAAATATCTCCAATGCATTCCATAAGTTGCCCATGGTCCCATTCCGTACTGGCTCAGGGCTAATCCGAAGTCAGCGGCGAAAGGTACAGCATTTGTAATTGCAGCGTCATCCAGATCCACAGATATCCTCTGCCAGTCTGCTGCAGAAACAGGAGTGCCGATACGACTCATATCCAGAGTGGTATTATCGGCATAAATGGTGATATCATCGAAGCTTATTCCATCACTTTGTGTGGCGCTTGTTGCCATGTAGTTGTCATGCTGGCTGAAAATAATGAAAATAGTTGATGGCATGGATCCGGAGGGAGTGAATGCGTAACTGTAGTCTCCCCAGACTCCGTTGGTTTTGCTTCCCGGTTCCAGATTCTCGTAACCCTCTATGCTGTCATCTATTCCGTTGCCCAGACTCCAGCCGATGTAATCTCCGCTGTTGTTTACAGCGCTGTAGTTATGAGTCTCGTCACCGTGATCGGTCATTCTGTAATTAACTATTATCTGGGTGCCGTCCTCTAAAGCAGATGTATCTAACTCTATCATCATACGGGATCTGCTGAAGGGACTTGCCCCGTCAATTCTACTGTCCAGAGTAACAAATGTGGTAGTGTTGTTCCAGTCGGGGTCAGGAGAATGAATTCTCTGCCTTCCGTAGAGATCTCCCCAGAATTCCACATCACCATGAGCCAAGCCAAGGGTTTCAAAGTCTTGTGAAAGCAGATCCACAATGGAACCACCCACGGACATAAGGAACACTCCATCCTCGGCATTTATGGCTTCAGACGTGCCTTTCCAGCTGTCAATGGTTATGTAGAGCTCATCGGAGAAGGCATTGTATGCTGAAAGGTCAACAACAGTGCTGGCAATATTGCGATCAAATGCTCCGGAAACGGTCCTGTGCATTTCAAGAGACAGGTCGGCAAGGTTGTTTATCTCCCCGAGCCCTGTGGATGAATGCATCCAAATCAGGTCCTTGGCTCCGGTTCCAAAATCTGTGTAGACGGGTATAGAGTCTGGAATGAGAACTCCGTCCTCCAGATCATCTTCCCAGAAAACAACAGGTATTTCCCCTGGAGATTCCCCTTCAAAACCCTCTACGTTGATCTCTTCCCCGAGAGGAGGAGCAGATGGTTCAGGAAGAGACCACATGATTATGTTGAACAGAAACCACTCTCCGTCATGGGTGTAATTATCAAAATCAGGAGCGCAGAGGTGAATTCGTCTGTTTGCCTGAACCGCCTGATTTATAACGGAGACTCCTGAGACAGTGTCAACCCCAAAAGAAGTGATAAGCTCTGTTCCAGGCAATGGTGTGGGGTAAAGTGAATCCAGGGTGGTAACGATGGTAGTGCCAGAAGTGTTATCATACACTTCAAAGGTTGGAAGACCGACTGCTATCTGATCATGGATAGGGTGGTCAAACACATACTTAAACAGCTCACATCTGCTGTCTGTAACAGAACCGGCACCTTCTCCCATGAAGAATACCTGTTCCGCATCATCAGGGTCGAGAACAATTACAGGTACCGGAATAGCCCGAAGAGCAGCGGGCAGACCGGTAATACTCGCATGGCTACCTGTACCGGGCATGTTTCTCAGGATCACCAGATCCACTCCGGAACTGTCGTAGTCATACCCCATGAGTTCGTCATCGGATAGGTCAACCAGTGTGAATCCCCAGCCGTCAAGCAAGTCAAGCAGGGCATCCTGGTGTGTAGTTGGAGTATGTGTACCGCTTACACCGTCAACGTTAACCACAATTTTGGCATCCGGAGGAGGTGGCAGGTAGAAAAGAGGGTCAAAGTTGTGATATACGCCAAGGTTCCTGGGTGTGATCATGGTCTGCATCACAGTCTGATACACCTCTCCCATGTACGAATCCTCAAGTGTAAGCTTGATCACAATGTGACGCACTGCACCTCTATCCAGTGAATCAAGTGGTTTTGACAGAGCGATTCCACCGGCATCCAGATAACTGAACTGAACTGCAGTAATATTTGTACCGGCAATCCTGCTCATGAGGTCATCATCAGTGACGTGCAGAACATTATTAGCATCAAGGAAAATGTTTCTGTGATCAGAATCGGTGAGAACTTTATTTCCATCTCTGTCTGCATAGAAATTGAAGGCAGTGTTGGAGGCAATCTCAACTGGCTGCCATTCATCCTCGGTCCAACCTCCATAAGGCATGTATCCAGCCCAGATTATCTCGTCAGAGAGAACCTCAAGGGCAAGTCTGCCAGTGGTTGCAAGCTGGTTCTGACGGCGGGTGAAGTGAAACTGCTCTGTTCCCTTCACGAAGAACATGTATACAGCGGTGAAAAGAATTCCCAGTATACCCATGACAACCACAAGCTCAATAAGAGTCATTCCTGACCTGAATCTAGGTTTCGACAAGTACTTCATCAA
>JAOZRM010000108.1:0-2093 GCA_029940175.1 Candidatus Sabulitectum sp.
CAGAATTCCTGCTTCATGCTCCAATACTTCATCAACGGATGCCTGAGTGCCTTCGATTCTTGAAGAAAGAACAGCTTCCTCGTTTGTCAATGGAGACAGCATCACTGAAGGATTTACTATTCCTTGTAGAAGCCCATCATACCGGGCCAGTTCAGCATTCGCCTCTCCAACAGAACGAAATAGTCGTTTGTAATCAAGTCTCTGAAGAGGAAGCTCAGCAGGAGTATATGGCTTCATAATAAATCCGATCTGCTTAGGTAGTCGTCAGGCCAGGGTGCTGTTGCCCTCCAGCTTGTAACGAACGCCAGTGGTATCATGCTTCAGGCTCCAAACCGGGAGGAAAGAAAACCTTCCATCTTGTAGAATAAGAATTCTCAGGTCTGTTGCTCCCTCTGCTTAAAAGAATTCTGCGATAGCTTCTGTTTGCCAGAACCTTTTCTGCTACAAGAGCAATGTTCTGCTGACCCGCTGCTTCAAGCAGGAGGCCAACACGTTGAACTACAGGGGTTTTTTCATTTTTAAGAAGCTTCTTGAGTTTCTTGCTGATGGCTTCCGGGGCAAGCTCTGAAAACACTGTAACAACATTGCCGGTGCCACCGCATTCACTCATGTATCTCACCAGATCAATAAGAGTTTGCTCTGCTGTGGAGACTGACATGTAACCAGTTGTAGTTTTCTTCATCACAGTATCAGCCTGCTTGAGAGAAGAACTTTTATAGAAGTGAATAAAGTTCCTTCCAGCAGAAATAGGTCTGTTTGAGGCTTCAGTAACAACCTGAAATACCTGAGGTTTATGATGAGAAGCCCCATATAGTTCAGCTGCAGTAAGAAGGCCTATATAGTAATTGCAACCCAGGTGCTTCATGAGACCATCAATAAACCAGGAAGCTGGTGGTGCGCCAGAGTTCAGATACTCAGCTGGAACCACGGAGTAATAGCCCCTGCGGAGATGAACAGCCCTCCCGCCTTTAACTTGTCTGCTAATAAAGCTCTTAAGGGCACCATCTGAAATGTCGAGTTTGTCTCGTAAATCAGCTCTAGTAAAACTGTATAAACCCGATGCCTGAAGGGCTTCAATTACACTGATCATATTTCCTCGCTATGCAATACGTATGCATATATTACTGTTTTTCGGCTCTACTTGCAACTACTTTGCATTTCTCGTTTATTGTTCCAGTTAAATCAACCATGATACAAATCAATCGTATTTTGTAACACTTGAATTCCTTTATCTGTAATACGGTACATCTCGCTTTTATACCACTTAATCACGAATAGGCGCTGTCCGGGGAAGCCACAGTTGCCGAACGGCTCTCTACTGCCTTTCCACTCAACAAAGAAACAACATATTGATTCAAGCTTACGCCTTCATCTGTTGCCTGGCCAGCAAGTCTGGCGTGTAGTGACTTTGGCATTCTAAGTAAAAACTTACCGCTGTACTCATCAAGATTCTTAGGCTCTTGTATTGATATGCCCCTGTTGATAGCAGTTTCCAACCATAGGTGCTTGGCCTCATTTATCAGCGCAACAGCCTCTTCCATGGTATCGCCTTGTGTTATACAACCGGGAAGATCAGGAATTTCTGCTACGAAAGCACCGTCATCGGGATAAAGTTCAACCTTGTAATTGAGAGAAAGATAGTATTCAAGAGTGTGCTTTTTCATTTAACTCTCCAATCCCAGCTGTTTAAGCGCAAGGATAATGTATGTTCTCTTGACCATTCTACCGTGTTTCTGGGGTACAGTAAGCATTTCACCTGTTTGGCTTATGAATATGGCATGGCTTCCCTTTTGTCTGTCCTTTACCCAGCCATGCATTTCCATAAATGACTCAAATTCCCCAAAAGCTATTCCAGGAGGCTTCGCCAGCATTTTTTGTAAGAGCTTTTCCTTCTTACTCATTTAAGCTCTCGAACATGAATCATGATACTACATGCGATATCACATGTCCATACCGGGATATGTGTGTTCTTTTTCTCATACTTGACCTCTTAAAACAGCCACAACCTGCACCCAGGCATGCTTCTCGGTCGTCATGGTTTCCTCAATCCAGTCCAGATACTGACTGAATACTTTGTTGATTTCTCTCTCTTC
>JAOZRM010000108.1:2193-10576 GCA_029940175.1 Candidatus Sabulitectum sp.
TTCCTGGAAAGAAACAGTATCTGTGTATTTTTCGTTTTTGAAACGTACTCCAAACCATTCATGAACAAGTGGCTGGCCTTTTCTGTTGGGAATGAGACCGGACAAGATGAAAATGGTTTCATTTGGTTCAATGCTGGTGTTAAGGGTAATGACAGGGGCCTGGTGCCTGCCGAAGGCTGCCAGCATTCTGTCGTTGGCCCATTCTACAGCAGGGCTGAGCTCCCAGAGATAAGAGGCTTCAGGCCAGGCTGATTCGTTCTTGCGGGAGTTCTTTATCTCCTCCTTGATTCTGTTGATGTCTTCAGTAAGTACAAGAGTATCTTCTTTGGGGTAGATTTCCCTGGGCAGCCTTTTGTACCTCTGCTTTAGGTCCTCGGGCATTGTGATGTCTATTCTTTTGTCTTCCGGGTACTGTTTGTAGTGTACTCTCTCTGTGTTTTCCAGATGGGCGAGGGCATTCTGCATGTATTCAAAGTTGTTCCTGTAAAAGCTTATTCCCTTTGCGGTTTTTTCTTTAACTTTCTCACCGGTTGGCTGGGGTGCTGTTCCCATAAGGAATTTTAGAGGATCAAACTCCAGGTTGTTGTTGAACTCAATATCAAGGACTTTGGCCGACTTGTTCTCTTCAATTGCTCTGGCGATGTGTTTTTCTTCTTCTTCAATGTCGTAGAGCTTCATGAAAGAGGCAGGGTCTCCGATGTTCTTCGCCGCCTGCTCGTCTTTCTGTATGAGAAGCTGGAGAATTCTTGTGTCACCCATTATCTCTGAATTGATACTGTCTGTTATCAGGTAGTCTATTCTTGGTACTTCAGTCTGGCCGTATCTGTCAATTCTACCGTTACGCTGTTTGAAGATCATTAGAGACCATGGAATATCGAAGTGAATCAGTCTGTGGGAAAGGTAGTGAAGGTTTATTCCCTCGCTGGCAACATCAGAGGCAAGAAGCAGCCTTACAGGGGCTTCTTCCCTGCCGAAATCTTCAACTATTCTCTGCTGTTCAATGTCTGACATCCCACCGTGAAGGATCTCTACTTCTTTTTCCTTAAGTTTCAGATCCTTTGTAAGTTGTGCGTGGAGAAACTTGAGAGTTTCAATTCGTTCAGTGAAGATTACCAGTCTGTCTGTTTTCGACTTCCTGCTCCAGCTGTAATCATCTTTGCTCTGGAGGAGCTTGAACAGTTTCTGATACTTGCCGAAGTTTTCAGAATCAATTTCTTCAACTGCTGTTTTGAGTTTCTCAAGTTCCCTGATGTCAGCGTAGTATGCCGGGTCTTCAGTTTTCCTGAGTTTTGCAAGCCTGTTATTAATTGTCTGAAGACATGCTGCCGGGCTTGAGAAAAGAGCTTTCTGAAGAGAGGTCTTGATAAGAATAGAACCGGATCTTCTTGCATCAAGCTTGCTGAAGCTAATTTTCTTCAGCGTTTCATAAGCCTCTTCCTCTACTTGTGACGCTGGTATGTGAACCTCGTTGATTATTCTTTCCTTGAACGCTTCAGTTACCTGATGCTTTATGTCTTTCTTGAAGCGTCTTATGAAGAGACCTTTGATGTCGTCTTTTGTGTAGTTCTCTTCGTCGGCGATTGCTGTGGGGTCAAGCATGTTCATCAGGCTGGCAAAACTTTTTGCCTTACCGTCGTGGGGTGTAGCAGAGAGCATTATCAATGTGTCTGATTTGTCTGCTAACAGTTTTGCCAGCTTTGCCCTCTGGGAAGACTTGCTGCCCCTTTCAGCAACATTCTGAGCTTCATCGATTACAATGATGTCCCAGTGGGACTTCTCCAGGTAGTTCCTGTACTCTGTATCCTGCTTAAGTGTATCTATTGAAATAATAGACTTGTCGTAGTAGTAGAACGGGTTGCTGTTGGTGGGAATATCTCTTCGTATCCTCTGAATACCTATTGAATCCAGTCTGGTGAGTGGTATTGTAAAGCGGCTCCACCATTCCTTCTGAAATTGTGTGAGCATACTTTTCAGGGCAACCACAAGGATTCTCTTGCCCCTGCCCCGCCTGATAAGCTCAGAAACAAGTATTCCAGCCTCAAGTGTTTTACCCAGTCCTACAGCATCAGCTATTAGAATTCGCTGCCTGGGTTGCTCAAGAGCCTGTATTGCTGGGTCAAACTGGTAATCAACTGAATCCATGGCACCTTTGTGACCAGTGTATATCATGTTGTCAGTAGGTGGTTTTCTTCTAAGAAGACTTTCCATATACAGAATTGATGAGCGGTACTGCGGAGATTCATCCACGGTCAGGACTGTTTCTTCTGGTTTAAGAACTTGAATTTCGCTTTTGAACTGCTGCTCTATCTCAGTAAGAAACACTGCATCTTTGTCGCGAACCAGCTCAGATATTCCGATGGCAGATATGGCCTGACCACCGGTTGAAGTACGATCAACCCGCCTGACAACCCATTCCGCATCTCTCACAAGAATTCTTGCACCTGGGGCAATGGTATGCAATCCTACAGTCCTCCATCCCTAATTGATGTTTACTCTTGAAGATGGGATGGTTTGGCTGTATCCCGCTCTTCTGTAAATCAGAACACCATTACATTTTATTTAGAATAAGTTAGGGAATGTCAATAGACTTAAATACCTACTTACTAAATACTTTACATTGTGCAAGATTTGTATTTATTTATAAAGTTTTTGTCATACTGCTGCACAGTATTGCTCTTCTCCGTTCAAGAGTTAAAGTAACTGGCGTCGCCTTTCTGATCTGATCTTTCACAGTAATTCCGGTTGCATCCGGCAGGAACATGGAGCATTATTCCATCTTGAAGAATTTGTTGATTAGACCGGTTCGTAAATATTGAACAGGATGTGGTATGAAACTTATAAACTTGAACTGGGCCGATATGCTGGAGTTCTGCTACGCATGGGAAGATCTTGAATTCGATGAGAGGGTTTTTTTCCTGCTTGAGCTTAAACCCACAGTAGTAGCTGCAGATTCATTTCCCAGAAGCGTGCTTGAACCATTCATTTCGGCGGGATTTCTTAAGGAATCCTCTACCGGGAAGAAGTTTACATTTACTACTATAGCACGGCAGTTCCACAAGTTGTTTGATCCTCTGATGGAATGCAGGGAAGCAGAACCTGTAAATATGGAGAATCTCATTGCCTATCTGCGCACATTCTACAGCAGACCTGAGCGAGAGGGGATAACCAGATTCCATCGGAATAGTAGATGGTCGGAGTCTGATCTGGCAATGCAGGTTGGAGCAGCAGCATGGCTTGGTAGCTTTCTGAGATGCAGCAGCCTTTCAGAATGGAAAGGCAGTATTAACTCTCTGGAATCGGTTCAGAATTCCGATGTGAAACATCTCGAAATTGTTTTCAGATGTGCAAAGAAATTACTCCGACAACTCCTCCAGGATGATGTATGGATTCCTGTTGCCCGGATACCCGAGCTGGTACCCTCTGAAGATCCTGAACTGGTAATGGAAGCATTTCAACTGCTGCTTGAAAACATGCTGGTTTTTATCGAATTCTCTGCATTGGATTACTGTCTGTATACCTGCATATGGCATGAGGTTTACTATTTCCTGAATCAGAACAAAAACGAAGTCATGGAGGGCGTTCGGGTTGAAGTAAAACCCTCACCTGCTTTCCTGATACAGGACATGACAGAACTACTGATCGAGGCATCAGTAAACCCAATACCTCTCTTAAGGTCAAGTCTGCAGATGTATACCCGTAAGAGTGTTGAACTGGAGAATAGACTGACTGAGCTTCCGGAAACTGTTATCTATAAAGAACAATACACCAGGGAAAACAGAATCAATCTTGCTGTCAGAGAAGCCCTGATGGCAGAGTACCTGGAGATATCGAGAGAAAATAATAAAGAGTTCATGATATTATCTAATGAAGGTAAGAAGTGGCTTGAAGCACCCGCTGTGTACCAGATCAAACGGTCTCTGGACCGATTGATTCCAGATAGATTTGAGTTGAAAAAAGACTGTTTTAACAGAGATGTATGGGGAGAAGGAAATTCCATTCTGTTCAGCCTTGACAGGGTGAAAGAACTGAATAAATCATACTATCGGAGAACCTACCTGTTCTCTTCCGCATATCATGCATTCCAGAGCCTTTGCGGTTTATCAGAACCGATAACTTCGAGCTCGTTTTTTAGCTATCATTCCCGGGAGAACAACCCTTACATGGTTCTTTTTCACGCCGGGGCAGCAATGCTGAAGAATGATGAGTTTAACAAGGAGTATTTTACCGATTCAAATGAAATGGAAAAACTCTGGTGCGCTGATCTAAAAGATTATATGGAGCGCATATTAATTCCCAGAGGACTGCTGTCATCGACCTATATCAGTGTTGAAGGCAGGGAACAACCTGAACTTGTCTTCACTCTCAGTGAGAGTGGCCGCTACTTCACTGGTGAACTCGATGACATTCTATTTGAAGACGGTGAAAACCCGGTGGTTACTGTTCAACCAGACTTTCGTGTGTTTTTCAGTGGTTCCAGGCCAGCCGCCATGGCATCAATAGGAAAGTTTGCAGATCGCACAGGCTTGATGGAAGGAAATCTTCTTAAACTCACTTCCTCCAGTATCTACAGAGCAGTTGGAAAAGGTATGCGTCTTGATGAAATTCTGGAGACTCTTACAAAGACATCGGATAAAGCCGTTCCACCTGCAGTTGTTCAACAGATAACACTGTGGGTGTCGGAATGCAGAAGAGTTTCAGCAGAAACCCGAGTACTGATCACTTGCCCTGACGAAGAGACTGCACTGAAAGTTATGGCCAGTTCAGGCAATAAGGCTGTACAGCTTTCTAAAACGGTGATTGCCCTTCCCGACAGGAAGTATCTGAAAAAGGTCGAGAAACTTCTGGGAAACAAGGGTATATTTTTAGGCAGCTAATCACCTTCTGAGGAAGGCCTTAAACCATCTGATATAGGGATTGTCGAAACTCACCTGCTTCGGGTCGAACTTCTCAGGCGACCAGTTTACACCAGCCCACTCTTTGAGGGCTTCATACTCTTCATCTTTTGGATCACTCAGAGTCTTTATCAGATCTCCGTAGCCTCCAGCGCCACCGCAGTCTTCAGGAGGGCAGGCTCGCTCACCATTCAAGCAAATCGGATACTCCACTTGGGTGTCATTTAGGATGTAACCCTCGAGAACCACAGTATGATGCCAGTCATCCCCATAATCGTAGATATATTTTGCGGTTACACCCAGATCATTGAAATGCTCTCCAACCGGGATTTCCCAACCCGGGAAAACTTCCTGTACTCCTTCGAAACGATCAAAGTCAGGAATTCCAATATGAACTTCTTTCCGTTTCCTTCTGCCCTTTATCTCGAAACGATGCAAGTGAGAATCCTGCCAGCCCATGGCATCCTGAATTGCCACATGCAGGTCCCAGAAGTTGCAATTCGATGGCACCTGAATTCTTCTCCAGATAGCAGGTTCAATATCCTGCAGAATAATCATGAACTGCAGTACCCGTCTCTTCTCGGCTGTTTTCAGTTTCGGAGTTTCGTAGTTCATCAGGTATCCGCCAGCTTCATAGTTCTTGTCAAATCTGCTCAATTTGTCTCCTTTCGTCTGCTCTGAATGCCCTGTCTATAACATATTAGTAGCGTTACTGTTTGGAGCTGTGATATGGTTCACCTGTGTGTTCCAGTAGATGTTGCCCATTTCCAGAAAGGGATAACTGTCACGATCCTGTTCTGATCCAGAATAACTGTCTCTTCCTGATCATAAGTTATTATTATCCCCGAGTCTCTCTGGAAAAATTCCATGGCTTCACCGAGGCCTGCAAATTCTCTTTCTCTGTTATCATCGCTGAGGTGCCAGCAGACCTGCACACAGTCGTACTTTCCATTGTTGTTTTTCAGCACAAAGTCACACTCTCCCCTGCCTTCAAAATACCACACCTGACTATTTCCCAAAAGCTGCATGAACACAGCAGTTTCAAGCATATGCCCTCTGTTTGGTGAAATTTTAAAAGCTATCGCATTGCTCAACCCCTGGTCAACAGGATATACTTTCCTGGGCGCAAGCATGCTTCGCTTCAGCGACCAGTCAAATCTGCGAACCTGAAACAGCAGATACACATCCTCCATATAACCAAGGTATTCCTTTACCGAAGTGTGACTTTTAAAACCAATCCTTCGAGCCAGTTTTCCATAGGATATCTTTGCCCCGGGATTGGACATAAGGTAAAGAGCCAAATCCTGTATTCTTTGCTTTTCCTGTATCCCGTGCCTTGCAATGATATCTCTGATAAGAATATCCTTGAATAGCTGCTCCAGAAGCTCACGCCTTTTATGAATCAGGTATTCCGGAAAGCCACCGGATTCAGTGTATTCGAAACTTTTCTGAAGCATAAGTCCTGTACCGGCAGTTGTGGACACACTTTGCGGGAGGTTAAAATGCATCAGAGATTCACTGAATGAAAATGGAAACAATTCCTGTTTAAGGTATCTACCAGTGAGATGACTTCCAAGTTCATTGCTGAGGAGAGAACTGTTTGATCCGGTAACAACGATGCTTGCGCCATTGTCATGCATTCTGCGCAAAAAGCGTTCCCATACAGGAGCGAGTTGAATTTCATCAAACAGGTAAATGACTTCTTTTCGTTGTTTGGAAAAAAGGGTGATAAGTACTTCGTAATCAGACTCTGAAAAGCCAGAGAGCCTGATATCATCAAAATTCAAGTATACGAAGCCGTCATCTGCATCTTCAGCAATTTGCCTGAGAAGAGTAGATTTACCACATCTCCGAATACCAGTGATCGCAATAATTCTACCCAGATTAAGCAGATTATTCCAGGAAACCTCTCGAGGCGTTCCGGTTTTCTTTGATAGAAACTCCTCTCGCTGATCATTTATCAACCTTTGCAGATACGTTGTTTCCATTTATCCTCCTGTCTTAACATTACATACAGATACCAACATTGTCAATGTTGGTTATGCGGTACAGTCGAGCATTACCATTGGTGGTTCTTTGACCAATCGCAGCATCACCTTTCTTATGCTTCTGAATGGATGCTGTATCAATTCTTTTTCTTGCTCTTCGGGGGCTGCTCTTCTGTTTGACAGTCAGCAACATTTTCACTTGACATTACAACTGGTATACATATGTTTACCTTTATTGAGAGATTCATTTAACATGGTAAGGAGAGAAAGATGGAGAATCCGAGCATAAAACATGGGGCTTTCGGGTGGTTCGAGCTGATGACAACCGATGTGAAAGGTGCCAAAGCATTCTACAAAGGTCTGTTCGGATGGGAGTATGAGACCGTTCCGATTCAAGACGGCGAGTACACTATGGTGAAGGTGGACGATGTTCCTGTTGCCGGTATCATGGCTATGGTGGAAGAGTGCAAAGATATGCCCCCTTCATGGGACATCTATATCACTGTAGACGATGTGGATGCAACAGTTAAGGGTGTTACTGAACTTGGCGGCAAGGTGCTTCGCCCTGCTTTTGACATTCCCAATGTTGGCCGTTTCTGCGTACTGCAGGACCCCCAGGGGGCTGTAATAATGGCCATGAGTTATCTGAAGAAGTAAAAGGTTTTTCTTTAATGTAACCGGCTGCTTTCATAGCAACCGGTTACTAATTTACTGTTTTTTTGCCTGCCGCAAACAAATCCGGGCTAGTAACAGAATGACCAATCTACCGCAAAAAGATCACCTACTGCCTGATCACTGCTCAATAACTACAAAGCGGCTGGTTTCCACCCAGGGGCCGGATTCGATTCGTACCAGATAGATGCCAGGGTCAAGGTCCTCGAGAATGATCCCATCAAACCCTGCTTCGTGCATTTGATCCATTGGAGTTGCGATGATCCTGCCGGCTAAATCAAAAACAGTGAATCTGGTACTGGCAGGAAGTGGCAACTGGAACGTATATGATACATAGCCAGTGCTTGGGTTCGGGTATGGGTTGCTCAGGTAATAAACATCATCAGGCATAGATGATAGACCAGGCGTGTAGGTTACAGACACTTCTTCAAGGGAAGGTATTGTTGTGTCATCCACTCTAGAAAGAATTGCCTTGTACTGAATGAAAGTATCATCATCGGCCAGCACTGTTAAAAGACTGCAAGGCAGCGTTAGAGTGTCGGACCATCCACCCATATCGGTGGAGTCACTTGAGCCTCTCAACTGAAAGAAAACACTGTTTCCTGTGTGAATGTCGGCTTCCCATGAAATCATGCCCCAGTCAGGTTCCCCGTCAATTCCCAGAATACTCGATGTGAGATTGCCGGCAAGTGGTTCCCACTCCGTGCTCCACCATTTGAGTCCTCCGGATCCACACCCGATGGGTTCGGCGATACCATCACCATTCAAATCAGCAGTACAGAGCGAATAGGGCATGTCAAAATCTTCTACCGAATAGTGGTTCCATATCTG
>JAOZRM010000109.1 GCA_029940175.1 Candidatus Sabulitectum sp.
TCATGGTAATGAGATCCTTATGCTTGCCGGGCGAAGAGGAGTGCCAGATTCTCCGTTTACTGCTCCGGAAGTTCAGAATTCCAGACCTTCAGATCCCAGAAGTGATGTTTCGGCCATTGGATCTTTTCTTTTCCGCCTGGTAGCGGGAACTGATGTACGGGAAGGCCAGTTTCAAGCCTGGGAGAAACTTGACTCTTCTTTTCAGGCAGTAATTACTGATATGGTGGCGGCACTTCCTGTGAACAGACCCAACGGTCTTCGGGTTGTTGGGACGATCCTTGACAATCTAACCACTGGAATCCATGAGCAGATTGATGCTGACATTGCTCAAGAAGATTCCCTTTTTGCAAAACCGGACAGTATCACCGGCAGTAGTACAGTTGTTTCCGGCAGAAGTAAGAAAATTTACTGGATTGTTGGTTCTGTTGCAGTTCTTGTAGCAGCTTACTTTGCTATGACCTCTTCAGGTTTACCCTCTGACCGGGATGTTCCGTTTGAACCTGTCTTTGTGGATAGTATCGTTGATGAATCAGATGAGGTTGTATCACCATGGGTGGAGGATTCTCTGCCGGTATTAGAGAACATAGATTCTACTTTTGCTGATGTTCTTCCAGAGGACACAGCCAGGGTCTGGATATCCAACTGTACGGGAGTACCGGATCTTGAGCTGGAATTTCGATCCGGACCGGCAAGAGATTATTCTTACGTGTACCCTATGTCCGGTACCAGTAATCGACAGTCTTCTCTTATTCTAGTAAGACGGTCAGACCCAAATGTTTCTGTCACAGGATCTCCTCTTGGGCAGGCAGCATTCAGCCTTGCTGATACAATGTTTACAGTTAAACCAGTGGATCTGACCATTTTGCTTGGTACAGACTTGAACTACTCGGGAATCAACAGCCAGTTTCTTCATCAACCGGTAGCTCCGTCCGGTACACTCTTTGTTGACGTTGTTAATCACGGTATTCAGTATACTCTGGACGACATGGGGGCAGCCGCCTGGGTTGCAAGCAGGATAGACGGAAGAGCATGCGATATTGATGGAGTGGAGTGGTTGATCTCAGTAAGTGATATCCGTGACGCAGATCACTTCAGTGAGGAGATAGGAATCCCTGAGTTACTTGAGGAAACTCTTTTCCTTAAGAGACAGAATAATCTTCCAGCTACCACTCTTGAGATTCTGCTCAGACAGCTCTTTCAAGCATTACCTCCAGCTTCGAATTTCCCTATGGAAGCGATTCCTGTGCCCGATATACACATACTTATGGGTAGCCCTTCTCGGGGTTGACGAAAAACACATTTAATGCTATAATCCCCGACCATTTCCATCAGGGAGGCCTTGTGCAGTATTCGATTAATGACAAAGTTGTTCATCCATATCATGGTGCAGGTGTTATCACCGATATCTGCATGAAAGATATCTCAGGAAGCATGGTTAACTGCGTGGTTATCACGCTGTCCGGAGGTAGAGCCGGAATATTACTTCCAGCGTCTTCTGTGGGAGAATCCGGTCTTAGGAGGGTGTCTTCCAAGAAAGACATTGATAATGCAATGAAGGTTCTTGCCACCAGTGGAGAGGAGCTTCCAAAAGACTGGCGAAGACGAATTGATGTTCTTAAGGAACGAGTTAATTCCGGTGATCCACAGGTAATAGCAACAGCAATCAGAGATGTTCTCGCCAGATCTTCTATTACTAAAATGAATCCTTCCGAGAAGCGGGTCTTGAACGAAGCAATTGTTGTTTTTGCCGGGGAGCTTTCGCTTGTGAGGATGGTCTCTTTGGATTCCGCAAAAAAGCAAATTCATAACAAGGTACTTGGAAAGAAAACCACTTCCTGATGTCCAACCATCAGACTCTCTTCAGAACTGTCACCAATGAAGTACTGGAGCGTGTGCTTCTTGTTTCTGTTGCCCTTCACGGTAAGGATATAGATACTTCCGGCATTTTGGAGATGACCCGTCTGGTGGAAAGCGCCGGCGGAGAAATCGTTCACAAGATCAGTCAGAAAAGAAACAGACCTGACGGTGGTTTTTTTGTAGGCAAAGGCAAGGCTGAGCAGATCGCCGCGGATGCAGAGAATCTTGGGCTGACCACAATTGTTTTCAATCACAATCTCAGCCCCGGCCAGGTGAACAGGCTTGAGGAAACCACCAAATGCAAGATTATTGACAGAACAGAGCTTATTCTGGCAATCTTTGCTGTTCAGGCAAGAACTCCTCAAGCAAAGCTGAGAATTGAACTGGCTCAGCTTGGATACATGCTTCCCAGACTTTCTGGAATGTGGCACCATCTTGACCGGCTTGGTGCCGGAATTGGAACCAGGGGCCCGGGAGAGACCCAGCTTGAAGTGGACAGACGCAGAGCTAGAGCACGGATGGCCACACTTGAGCGGAAACTTGATTCTCTTGATGCAGGGGCTAAAGTAAGACACAGCAGACGCGAAGGCATGTTCTCTGTGGCATTGGCAGGTTATACCAACGCCGGGAAAAGTACCCTCTTAAACAAGCTGTGTGGTGCCGACGTTCATTCCGAGGATAGACTTTTCGCAACATTGGATACCACTTCAAGAAGGCTTGAATTACCTGAGGGCGGATCGGTTATTGTAAGTGATACTGTGGGATTTATAGAGAAACTTCCCAAATCTCTTCTTTCAAGTTTCAGATCCACACTGGATGTGGTGTGCGAAGCTGATCTTATCCTGTTGGTGGCTGATACTGCCGATCCAGACAAACTGGTCAAGTTATCCACCGTTACAGAAACCCTTGAAAAAATAGATGCCGGATCCATTGACAGAGTAACAGTATGGAACAAGTGCGATCTTACTGAAGCATCTGGTAGTGGTGAGCTTTCAGTATCCGGAATTACTGGAGAAGGTATAGAGCAGCTTGTTCATTTTATACAGACGAAGAGAAGAGAAGCCCTTGCGTGGTGTAGGGTAACGATAAATATTTGCAGTGGAGATTTGGATTACTGGATCAGAACCAACAGCATTGTGGATAGTTTCGTCAGGGATGACAATACAGGAGCTGTAGAGATTGTCTGTGGACTGTATCTTGGGCTGAATCACCTGAAAAAGAAACTTGGCAGTAGCTCGTCAAGCTGGAATGTTGAGTCATTGCCTGCATACTGTGAATTTGAGAGGGGAACGATATAATGTCTACTGTGGAAAAAGCCATGGAGAGGTTGTCCGGTAGAATGAGTACCCTTGATGGTCTTCATAAGAGGGGAATCGTTACAGGAGATCTTTTGCGCAAACAGATAAAATCACTGCTTAGTTCAAGGGATGCCCATAGTATTTACAATCAGTATGTTGAATCAGAGAAAAAAGCAATCAAAATACTTAACCGTCTTGAGGATCCTATCGTGTGGCGTGAACTATTTACCAAGAACAGAGATGAGCGGGAAAGCGTTTTCTATGAAGCACTTGAAAACATCATGAATTCTTCTGAGGATAACAGGGGGCGAATTCTTCAAATGCTACAGCTTGCATGTCTGCCTTTTTACTCAGGTTTTCTTCCTTTGAACACTCTCAAAAAGAAGGATACTGCCAACGTTAAACCCAGCAGAGTCAGTGTCCTGGATTAATGCTTAAAGGTCTTAAGGGTCGGATCGTTGCCATCTTTGGTGCTTTGTTCATAGTTGTATCCATGTGGTTTCTTGGTCGATCTCTACTCGATGGTGTTCACGAAGCTGGCGGTGTTCAGAACCTTCTTCATTTTAACATTCCTTTGTTCCTTGCCGCATCGGTGATAATGGCAATTCACCTGACTCTGGCAGGTTACACCTGGACGCTGGTAACTGACACTGCCGGAGGACGACTGGGATTCCGAAAGGGTTTTGCAATTCATTTTCTCTCCCAGGTAGGCAAGTATGTCCCGGGGAAGGTCTGGGCTGCAATGGGTAAGTTCTCATTAAGCCGAAACAGTGGTCTTTCCACTGCCCAGACCAGTCAGGGGCTTGTACTGGAGACAGTATTTATTGTTCTCGGCTGTCTTATTACCACAATTCCTCTTATCCCTGTAAGTGCCACAGATGCAGGTCTTGGCGTGGGAGCAGGAATGACGCTTGCAGTTGGGCTGGCGGTTATTCTCCTGGGAGCAACCCATCCGGCAGTATTTCGAAAGCTTACTGGGCTTATAGCAAAGGTGATGAAAGCCAATCACACCATTAGAGAGTGTTCTTTTTCCGAAATGCTACGCATTCTACCAGTTTACATTGCAGTATTTTTATTCCTGGGCGGAGCTTACTGGCTGATGTGCCTGTCTTTCGGGTTGAAGATGCCACTTTTTCCAGGTGTATTCATCTATCCCGCTGCTATGGGTATTGGTTATCTTGCCATATTTTCTCCAGGCGGACTTGGAGCAAGAGAACTAACCACAGTATGGCTGGTCCACCTTATTGTTCCTGATTGCGAGCCAGGCCTTGCAGAACTGACAGCTATTGTTGCAAGATTATGGATTACAGCAGGTGAGGCAATTGCATTCGGTATTTCTTTCCCGCTGTACGGAGTAACTTTTTCTTCTCTGAAAATGATCCTTACCGGGACTGAATCATCTCACGGAAACATCGCTCAGGGAGATGAAGGGCAGTAGATCTGTCCCGATTCTGTATTGTCTGCTACCGACGGCAGTAACTTTTGACAGAGCATTATACACGTTACCATTAAGAATGCAGCCATTGTAGTAGCCTTGTATTTCTCCTCGTCTGAACAGGTAAACCCGACCACAATCAAGAGTGAAGCTGCCGGATGCTGCATTGCCTCCACCAGCGGAAAGAATGCTGGTTACAAGTATCCCGGATCCCGTTTCAGCCAGAGTATTCACTGAACCATCCATGGCAGGATCAACAGTCAGATTTGTGCATACAGGCTTTGAGTGCTCTCCAAGGTTTCTACCGCTGCTGCCGGTGGATTCAGTTTTACATTCAGCTGCTGAGCCAAGGTCGTGGAGAAAGCCGGTAAAAATACCATCTTCAAACAGGGTTTTGTCCTGTGTGGGGATGCCTTCACTATCAAATGGAGCCGATGCAGCTCCACTGTTCAGCAGTGGCAGATCTCTTACGGTCAGTTGATTTCCCAGTATCTGCTTCCCTTCCATTCCCGACAGAGGAGATGCTCCCTCTGCCTGGAGTTTGCCGCTGACACCTGCCTTTACCGCCTGAAGCAGCAGAGAGAAAGCAGCAGGGGAGAATACGACATTTTTTCTGCCAACAGCAGTGTGCGAATTGAGTTCCCCGGTGTGCAGGGGAAGCATGAGCATTTCAAGAACATCATTCATTACAGGCAGAGAGTCTGTGGTGCTCAGAAAGTAGCCTGATTGAAGCAGACCTGAGTCTGATGGAAGGGTAACTGAGAATCTGGAGGAGATAGTTGCTTTCGTATAAGACCCCCTTAACCCGCAGGAGTTCATGATCACGAAAGAGTCTCTGCTCCATTGTACTCTGGCTGACAAGGCAGCATGAGGATGTATCCTGCTTATTTCAGTTTGCAGAGTATTCAGATAGCTGTGAACCTTATCTTCGGCGATTGCCTTGAAGTTACCGGGAATCGACGGCAGTGGTTCCGGGGAAGTTTCCGGGAAACTGAACATTGCTTTCGGTCCGTATCTGCAACTTCCTATTGTTTTATCCACCATGCGAAAAGGATCAATCATGCCCCATTCACCGGAGACACCCATTTTTCCATTCCTGATCATTCTTAGTCCCCAGCCTGTTCTTGTCCCTGAACTGGGGATACTTCTTGCCGGGTTGAACTCAAGACTTTCATAAATGCGTTTAACTCCGGTAACCTCTGCCTCAGAGGATACTTTTTCACAGGCCACCAGTATCTCTGAACCGCTCATTAAGGCTTCATGCATCAGCTTACCTGCATATCTGAAATAAGTATGTGTGGGCCGCCATAGGCCACGGCGATAGGGCTGCTTCCCATTCTGGAACAGCCGGACAAACTGCCGGATAGTTGCAGGTCATCACCGATATCCAGAATGGATCCAAGTACATCAGTGACTTTGCCGGATATCATCATTGGAGTTAAGGGTTTGTGTATAACTCCATTTCTAACTTTCCAGACTTCCTGTACAGCGATACTGAATCTGTCCATATCTGTTGCTCCACCCATGAAACCCTTTAGATAAAGACCATCATCAAGATGCATGGTCAGTTTGTCCAGTGGAGTTGTACCCGGTTCCATGTACGTGCAGGTCATTCGGGCTTCTGGAACTCCACCTGGCTCTGAGATCCTGGCGTTACCGGTTGGGATGGCATCATTTCTTGCAGCGGTTCCCATTGTATGCAGCCAGTTGATTATTCTGCCTGATGAAACCAACTGTGTTTTTGCACCAGGAGTACCCTCATCATCCCACTGCATGCTTCCCGGCTGATTCATAAGAAGGGAATCATCAACAATATTCACACATTCCGCTCCGACTCTTAATCCTTTTCGAAGCATGTGTGCAACAGCTGGATTGTTTTCAAGAAAGTCAGCTTCTACAAGATGCCCGAATGCTTCATGGATCATAATTCCGGTGAGCTCAGGATCCAGGATCACTCTTGATCGTCCCGGTGCTATGCAAGCTGTGGTTTTCCTCAGAAGAAGATCTTTTCCCATCTCTGCAATCTGTTTTTCTCTCCCCTTGAACCGGTCAAAAGAGCCACGGAGCGCAAGTTCATTCCGAGCCATAAGACCACCTGGAAGTACTGCCTGAACTTTCATAGATCCCAGATTTTCAATTTCTCTTACGCTGGTTCCACTGGAGTTCACTATAACGCTGTCTTTTATGATCTCCTCATAGGTTACTCTTGCAGATCCTGACGGTAGAGATGCTCCAAGGAGCTCACAGTAGTGTCGGCAGAGAAAGGACTTTTCCCGAAGTGTCACATCAGACAGAGGAACACCGTTTATGTCGTCACTGAAAGTGTCCCTGCATGCAGGCGGCAGTATTGGGAATGGCACAGGAACAGAACAGTTCTGCAAAGCTGTAGCCGCTGCCTTGTCCAGTGCATCATGGATCTGTTCCGGGGAATCGAATTCACACATTCCCCATCTTCCAGAGATAAATGCTCTTGCAGTACCTGTAAACTGTTCTATTGGACCGGTGTTCATGTGTGAAAGCCCGGCCTGTATTACTACAGTTTTCGAAGTATGCACAAGCCTGACCTCTGCGAAATCTGCTTCAGAACTGGCAATGGCTTTTTCTGCCAGGTCTCTGTGTTTCTGCAAGTGATTTCCTCTCAGTTATTCTGCGAATTGCCTGAGGAAAGTTCCTCCAGGCACCCACGGGCGGAATCAGCCCAAAGACCGTTCGGTTCAATGTAAAGATATCTGTTTATGCTGTCCATCGCCCGAAGATCATCGCGCTGCTCCAGGTAAATAAGAGCCAGGAAGTGATGAGCCTCGGCCTGCCCTGCTGAAGCAGCAGGCAGCAGTACTTCCCTGGCTGAAGAAAGATCTCCATGCCGAAAAAGAAGAGAGCCCATCTGAATTCTAGCCTCATGAGCCAGTTCAGCTTTCTCTGTGATTACCCGGGTATACCACAAAATGGCTGCCTCCATATTGCCAAGCCTGCCCTCTGCTCCAGCAAGAACCATCCAGCATTGACCGTTGAGTGGTGCCAGGGTCAGAGCAGCCTCAGCATAGTCCATGGCTTCCATAGAACGTCCTGTAAGATTAAGGAGCATTTCTGACAATTCAAGCGGGGCTCTGTAATCGTCAGGTCTCTGTTCCATATAAATATTGTATTCTTCCTGTGCAGTTACCCACGAGCAGTTGATAACCGCTATTCGAGCAAGACCGAGATGTGCCTCACTTGCTTCTTCACTTATCTCCAGTGCTGTTGTGAACTCACCCAGTGCCTTGTCGGTCAGTCCCTGACTTATGTAAGCCATACCGGTTTCCACATGAAGTTCTGCAGAAAGAGTGTTTACATCCACCCCTGGAAGAAGCAGTGCTATTATCAGAAAGCAGCTTGTCATATTTTTCCTTTCGATTCATCTTCCGAATCCTACAAGTCAAAAACCTTTATGACAAGAGATGACCACCGGATTTGCCACTCCTCGTATATTTCCCTTGTTGTATAAAGCAGGAAAACAATTAAAAATAATACAGAACAGAGGATTCAAAATGAGCGAAAAATACGATCTTGTCATTCTCGGTGGCGGACCTGCAGGATACATTCCTGCTATCAGAGCAGCTCAGCTTAAGAAAAAAGTAGCAATAATTGAAAAAGATGCTATGGGTGGCACATGCCTTAACAGGGGATGCATTCCCACAAAAACGCTGGTGGCTTCTGCTTCACTGTACAGACACGCAGCAATGGCAAAGAAATTCGGTCTTCAGGGTTCCCTGGAATTTGACTATCCTTCAATCGCAAAGCGTAAGGATATGGTGGTATCAAGGTTGCGCAAAGGTATTGAAGCACATTTCAAGCACCTGGATATAGAGATAATCAGAGGGCATGGAAACATGAGAACCGCTGACACCATAGACGTGGAAGGCAGAGACATTCATTCAAAGAATATTCTGCTTTCCCCGGGCTCTGTTCCCATGGTTCCGGGATTTATGGATCAACCCGGTGTTCTTACCAGTAGAGAGATTCTTGCAATGGATGTTCTTCCAGAAAGCCTTATCATCATTGGTGGAGGAGTGATAGGATGCGAGTTCGCTTCTATCATGACCTCATTCGGTGTGAAGGTAACCATTGTGGAAATGCTTCCCAAAATTCTTCCGGGAGTTGATGCAGATGTAGCAGCAGTGGTACATAAGGCTTTAAAGAAGGCAAAAGTCAAGATTCATACAGGGCAGCCTGCCAAAAGCATAAATATCACACAAAACGAGGCTTTAGTCACTCTTGGGGATGGAACAGTTCTCAAATCATCCAAGCTTCTAGTTGCAATAGGCAGAAAATCTAGAACCGCGGACTCCGGTTTTGAAGCAGCGGGTATACAGATGGATCAACTTGGAAACATCATCACCGATGACAACAACAGAACAAATCTCCCCGGTGTTTACGCAGCAGGAGATGCCACAGGAAAATGGCAGCTTGCTCATGCAGGCAGTGCTCAGGGAATTGCCGCTGTTCATCACATGTTTGATGCAGTGCCAAGGAAGATCAACGCTGACTCCATGAGCGGATGCATCTTTACATTCCCCGAAGTGGCCATGGTAGGGCCGGGTGAAGACGAATGGAATGAAAGAGGAGTAAGTGTAAAAACCTCTACTTCCAGATATATCGCTAATGGTAAAGCTGTGGGAATGAATGAAACAGAGGGATTCGTAAAACTTATCTGCAAAGAACGGGATGACACCATCATTGGTGTTCAAGCAGTTGGTGCAGATGCTTCAAGCCTGATCGGCTGGGCGGTTATGGCTGTTAACGCAGGCATAACAGCCTCTGATGCTGCCAGTTACATTCACCCCCATCCCACGCTTTCAGAGCTGTTCATGGAGGCCAGCGAGGGAATTGGGTACGGAGCAATACATGGATAGAACCACAAAGGCAATAGAGGAGCTGCTTAAAACCGTAAAAACCCTTCGCAGCCCGGGTGGCTGTAACTGGGATCGCAGTCAAACCCTGCAAACCCTGCGCCCCTACATGCTGGAAGAGGCATACGAGGTGGCAGATGCTGTGGACCAGGGCGATATGGATGAACTGAAGAAGGAGTTGGGTGACCTTCTGTTGCACATCATTATGTCTGCTGATATCTGCAGTGAAGAGAATATCTTCGATCTGGCGGATGTAGCAGATCAAATCACTGAAAAACTCAGGAGAAGGCATCCCCATGTGTTTGATAAAACCTCTGAACTCACCCCGGAGGAGGTTGAAAAACAGTGGGAAGCAATCAAATCAGAAGAGAAAAAGCAGCAGAGGAAAAGGTTCTTTGACTCTATTCCCAAAGCAATGCCCGCTCTCCAGAAGGCATGGCGGATTCAGCAGAGAGCTTCAGAGGTGGGTTTTCCAGCCCAAACCCCTGATGAAAGTAAAAATGAGATTAAACATCTTCTGAATAAAGAAGGTCTTTCCGGGAAAGACACAGGCAGAATTCTGTTTCTTCTTGCAGACATTGCAAGGCAAAGTCGTATTGAACCCGAAAAAGCACTCAGAGACACAAACAGTGATTTCATCAACAGGTTTAACCATCTTGAGGAACTTTTAGAGGAGAGAGGGTGTTCCCTCAACGACTCAACCCGGGAAGAACTGCTTAAGAATGTTGCCATTGCTTTTAGCGGTGAGTGATTGTATTGTCGGAGCTAATGCGAAATTTGGTAGATAGTTATGAACTAAGCACTTGAAGGCTCTGTTCAATTCAGGATTGCAACGTTATTCTGATGTTGCATTGCTATTGATTATCAAGATAAAAGGTAATTGTTCAAATCTAGAGAAAATGAAAGGAAGTGCGAATGAGACAGATCACTATTTTGCTTGTTGTGGCCGCTATGGCTCTGGCGGGTTCGATTGATCCGAATCTTGCCGTAATTATGGCAAATTCAACAGATACCGACCTTATTCCAGTATTCATTCTGGCCCACGGCCAGGTTGACAG
>JAOZRM010000283.1 GCA_029940175.1 Candidatus Sabulitectum sp.
ACGATCATCTTCGTCTGCTCAGAGCAAAGAGGTAGTTCTTGAAAATATCAATCGTCTATGACAACACCACAAGCAGAGCAGACCTAACTGCTGACTGGGGCTGGTCCTGCTTCATTGAAACAGAAAAGCGCAACATCCTTTTTGACACAGGCGGTAACGGAAAAATTCTTCTTGATAATATGAAGAAGATGGATATTGACCCGTTATCAGTTGATGATGTGGTAATCTCACATCCGGACTTTGATCACATTGGAGGACTCTCTGCATTCCTGAATATAAATCCAGGTGCAGACGTGCATGTTCCATTCTCATTCAGGGGAATACGTTATCCAAACAAAGTTCATTACCACAATAAGCCTGTAGAGATCCACAAAGGTGTTTTTCTTACAGGAGAGATGGGTAGAGAACAGTCGCTTGCTCTATCTACATGCAATGGACTTGTGCTGATAATCGGTTGCGGCCACCCGGGGATCAAGAACATTATTGATAAAATTTCCAGGTTCGGCGAACTGTATGCAGTGGTGGGTGGATTGCACGATTTCCACAACCTGAATGTTCTTGATAACGCGGCTCTTATCTGTTCTACTCACTGTACAAAACACAAAGAACAGATTAAGAAAATATACCCTGAGAGGTACATTGAAGGAGGAGTGGGTACGGTGATCAAGCTGACGCTTACAGGTGATGAAAAATGATCATAATAAAGAATTCCACTGAGATCGAAAAAATGCGCAGAGCGGGAAAACTGGCTGCACAGTTACTGAATCATATTGAGCCATATGTTAAAGAAGGCGTCTCCACAATCTATCTGAATGATCTCTGCGCTGTTTTTACAAAACTGCATGGTGCTGTATCTGCTCCTCTGAACTATGGCGGTTTTCCGAAAAGCATCTGCACTTCCATCAACAATGTTGTGTGTCACGGTATTCCTTCAGAAAAAGATGTTTTGAGGAATGGTGATATTGTAAATGTAGATGTTACAGTTATTCTTGATGGTTTTCACGGTGACACTTCCCGCACATTCATTATCGGTGAGGTTGAAAAAAGCATAAGCGACTTCGTGGAACGGTCAGAAAAAGCGATGTACATGGGAATCGATGCTGTTAAACCTGGAAAATATCTTTATGAAGTAGGAAAAACAATTGAGAAGTACATTGGAGAATTCGGGTACTCCATTGTAAGAGATTACACCGGCCACGGCATCGGAGAAAAATTCCATGAGGACCCCCAGGTCTTCCATCACTTCACAAAAGCAAACAGGATCCCTGTGAAGAAAGGAATGATCTTCACCATAGAACCCATGATAAACATGGGCAGTTCATACAAGGTAAACACATCCAGAACCGATGGATGGACAGTTACAACATCAGACGGAAGTTTGAGCGCTCAATTCGAGCACACCATCCTTGTATGCGAGGACGGTGCAGAAATACTTACAGAAGTTTAGCCTATTCTCCGGTGATAACCACCACAGGAACAAGCGGTGAAACCATTCCCTGAGAGGAATTGACACCATTTGCAGTAAGGAAACGGAAACCGTCGGGATTCCAGCTCCACACATACATGCTTCCTTCAATACTGGAGTAAGACATGTCAATAAGCAGATCACCACCGGAATACTCATATGGTGAATCAAGAGTGAAACTGATCCTGCCCTCTCCATTATCAGCAGCAACAACTCTGGACCCTGAATAGACCACCAGAAATGAGGATTCATCTGCGAGATTCTTTGCAAAATCTCTGCCCAGTTCTTCCCCTCCTGCCTCAGTCAGAGCAATCTTAAACCCATGCATCAGCACTGAGGGTGCGCCCATGGGGGCTCTTTCAAAAGAGATCTCTGTTATTGTCATTGAACCGTCCAGCTGTGATTCAGGAACTACCACCTGGTAGTGTTTTGCTGAAGGTCCTCAACTACCGCAGAATGGATCCGATAATGGTTGAGTCTGTTCTCCGATCACAAACTCAGAAGCAAACAAAAGCGAGGATACTATCAGAAGAAATAACATAAGAATCTTCATTATCAACCTATCCGATCATTTTAAAAGAACAACGCTGCAGGAGGAAGATCCCCTGATTCCATCAATAGAGATGAAATATACTCCGGAAGGAGCGCTTTCGTTCCATGTCCAGCTGTCTCCTGGCTGTAAGCTGTTTTCAGTTACTACTCTACCACATACATCTATTATTCTCAGATGTCCTCCATGAGGAGAAGAAACTGAGAATGAAGCAGCAGGGCTTGCAGACACGGTGAACTGCAGAGATACATCGTTTGAGAATTGTTCAATCCCGGTACTTTCAGAGAAGCGTACAGCATCTATTACTATCCTCTGCCCCGCAGTGCCTGTGTAATCTCCCACTGTAACCGAAAGACCGTTTGCAGAGGGGTAGGGTCCACCAAGAGAAACCCATTGATCAGAGAAAGCAGATTGATCCACCGTAACACTGTCTTCTTCAGTGCCATGCAGTATGTGGTAGGTTACATCTGCAGTGCCTGTCGAAGGAACATAAGTATCCAGATAGTAACTTGCGGTGCTGTCCGGGAGGTGAAAGTTCCACTGAGCCCAGCTTACATCAGGACCCGAGGAGATGGAGCCCGTGTAGAAAAATGTATGATACTGGCCGTTCTCTGTGTATGGATGCCAGTATGCTGAAGGGCCATGAAGCTGAAAAGAATCCTCCAGATTATCAGTGATCATGTCATTTACTGCAGGTTCACCAAAACATTCTTCCAACTCATCCCAAAGCTCTGTTCTTTCTCCATCATATCCCAGAGCCCAGATT
>JAOZRM010000284.1 GCA_029940175.1 Candidatus Sabulitectum sp.
TGTCAATGGCTATGGGGGGGGTGGACCACCCCTGGCTATGGTGGGGGTACCAGTGAGCAGTGATTTCTTATACCTCTGATTTTCTGTTTTCAATCATTTTTTCTCTCTTTTCTTTCATGTTCCCTTTTTGATTTGAGGTGTCTGTTCTTCAACAAACTGAGAGTTTAAGCATCATGTAACAGGTAGCAGTCATCTACCTGTTTACAGGCAGATGACCGCAACACTTAAAAAACTATTTCTCCTCACTTTCTTCAGTGAGGGAGATATTTCCTTTTCTTTCCAGTTGTCTGATGCTCTCAGCGCTCTTTGGTATCTCAATGCAGTGAGAGTGATGAGTTAACCGGTCCAGAGCAGCTGAGGCCATCAACTGGTTTCCAAATACATCATCCCATTCCCTGAGCGATCTGTTGCTTGTTATGACAATGGATTTTCTCTCATAACGGTCCAGGATTATTTCATAAAGATCATTAGCATTCTGGGGCGTAAGCTGCACCAGACCAAAGTCATCAAGAATCAACAGATCAATCCTCTGCAGCTTTCTCAAGTACTGAGCGTAGCCGCCATCTGCACGCCTTGCGTTCAGATGGCCAAGCAGCTTGTGTGTTGGCTTGAACAGTACCTTGTATCCAAACTTTACTGCCTCATTGGCCAGTGCCTGGGCAATATGACTCTTGCCGGTTCCAGAGGGGCCTGCAAGCAGTACATTCTCTGACCGGTTAATGAATTCACAAGTCATCAGCATTTCAATCTCGCCACGAGGTACATGAGGAGATAATCTGAAATTGAACGAATCGAATCGCTTGCCGGAATCAACACAACCATCCTTCAAAAGTCGTTCATACTTCTTACTGTTTCTCCTGTTGATCTCATCATCAAGCAGCAGTTGAAAAAACTCGATGTAGGTTAGATCCTTGTCTCCAGCCTCTTTGATTCGATACTCAAGAGAATGTACCATGCCTCCCAGACGAAGAGTTTTCAGCTGTGGCATTATGCTCTGAGCTATCATTGCACACCTGCCTCTGGAAACATCTCCTGGGTATCGCGAGCCAAATCATGCTCTTCACGAGTCAACGGAATGAGCTTCGATTGATCATCATGTATAGGATCAGATTCAGTTCCAGCAAGAAGAATCCTCTTTACACAAATGAAGCTCTGATCCTGATAGTGAATGGCTCGTTCACAAGCCTTTTCCAAGCGATCCTTACCGTACTTCTCTTCAAGAGCAAGCAGCTTGTGAACGCTGGATAAATGATCCTGCACCTTGTCAGACAGCAGTTTGCCAACAAGCAGGAATATTGAGCTACCAAGCTTCCCGGCTTTTACAAGGCAAACTTTAGGCGGGTGCTCAGACCAGAATCTTTTCTGCCCTGGGTAATGATCCAGATTGGTTACTCGTTGTCCTTTCCCTGATACTCTTGCATGAGTGGCAATTATCTTTCTCTCACAGTATATCTTAACAAGCAGTCCTTCTGCGTAGATATCAACATGCTTGTCCATGTATGCATATGGAGCAGAATACCAATTGTCCCCTATCTGTATGTGCAAGTCATTGGGTAACTTCTGCCGAGAGGCTGTTGTGTAATTGAGGGGTTGGGCAGGCAGAGCTTTCAATTCATTCTGTTCAACCTCTCTAAAATCTTCAATGGGTCTTTTCTTGGTTGTTCCATGAATCCGAGTCCCAGCAACTTCCCTGGTCCATCTGCGTATCCTGATGTTCATGTCTGCAAGATCTGTCCATATCTCTCCGTCACAGAATCCTCTTTTGACGTAGTCAACTCCCTTTTCAACTTTTCCCTTGTGAGTCGGAGTGTATGGTCTACACGGACTTATAATGAATCCGTAGTGCTGGGCAAGCTTTCTGTATGGGACACTAAGCACCGGATCACGAAAAATGTGCTTTTGTACGGCAGCCTTTAAATTGTCGATGACCACCTTTTCAACCACCCCACCAAAGAATTCAAAAGCACGCTCATGACACCGGAGCCAGGTGTGCATCTTCTGATCAAACACATGCTCAACATACTGATGCCGACTGGCTCCCAATGTCATTATAAAGATGTAAATACGAGTACCTTCAGGTACTTTGAGATAACACTTCGTTACTTCACCAAAATCAACCTGAGCTATTTCTCCAGGTGCTGTCTCCAGCCGAAGCACTGCTCTTTCTGCCGGGTTATTATCAAGATAACGACAGTACCTCTTAACTGTATCGTAACTGACAGCAACTTCAAAATTCGAGAGAAGTAGTTGCCTGATTCTCTTGCGCGTGTAGTTGAGTCGTAACCAACCCTTTATAACACCTCTGTAAGGCTCAAGGCTCGATGTATGATGCTGCTCGGTAACCTTTTTCTCTCTACTGACCAATTTCTCAGCAATCATCTCCGGTGTCGGCATTAACGCTTCCGGAGATAACCATCCGTTTTTTTCCGCAAAGTCGTAATACTTTTTCACCGTCTTTCTGTCGATTTTCGTCTCTCTGTGAATAAGCCTTTGAGATTGCCCGTTCCTTAAACGGTAGATGATCTCGATAACTTCGTTCATGTGGATACCTCTTTCTGAATAAATCCTTGGCACTGGAATCCTCCTTATTTAAGAGTGGATTCCAGATAATCAAAAACTGTTCAGGTGGTACCCCCACCCCAGCCCATCACCCCTGGCTGGTGGTCCATGGACCACCAGCCAGGGGTGGGGGAATATGGGGTAGCCCATGACATTATGACACCACATCAAAGAATGTGTACGGTGAATACGATGTTGCAGAGGACAC
>JAOZRM010000110.1 GCA_029940175.1 Candidatus Sabulitectum sp.
TACATATTTACTTGCAGAGAGAGCTGAACTCTTGATGATCAACGGGGTTTCTGGCACCGATGCTGTTTTCTGTGGAGCTTTTGATTCATCTTTCTACAACGCTGTTGATGTTGCGTCTTCACAATGCGGAGTACCTGTTATAAAAAAATACAATTCACTTGAAGTGCGTCCAGGAAGAAGCTTGGAATCAAGCCTTTACCAGGCGCTGAAAGCAGTGTTCCTGTGGGAAAGCGCTGTAGAGGATGGAGGGTCTTTGATTCTTGCGGCTCATTGTTCAGAGGGGCTGGGTGCAAGCCAGATGGAGCGGCTTCTTCAGGCCTCGTCGGGTTCTATTGCCATTCCTACCTCTGCTGAAGAATATTTACTCGGCGATCATGCTGCTATTCGCCTTAACAGAATAAGGAGCAGAATACATCTTTCCTTCAGGACAGGAGTGAATATGAACAGGTTTGACTTTGGTGCTTCATCCTGTTTCAGTGAAAAGATAATTGAAGATGCAGGATTCTCGTTTCCTGTTATGGTAACAGAGAATGTATAACACGTTCAGAAGGCGAATAGCCTTCATTCTAGTTGCTGCGATTACTATCTGGGTGTTCATATGGTATACCCATGATCTGGTGAACAAGCTGAATAAGTCAAACAGAAGAGATTGCGAAACAATCGCATGGCTCTGGGCAGGTGTTCAATATCCGTTGAGCGTAATCGGGGAGACCACGGGAATCATGTCATGTACAGAGTGTGGTTTCCCGGTGGAGAGAACCGATCTTTCGCTGGAAAGTGAATCTCTTTTCTGCCCTGTATGTGCTGATACAACCCGGTTCATTCATACCCAGCGACTTCTTCCCCAGGAGAGGGAGGATGTAATTTATTTCACAAGAAGACTTTTCGGAGATCTTGTTCATCGACTGGACTTCCCTACGATTTTTGCTGACGAGCACGGCAATCCCCAGATAGTTGATGGTCAAGTTGTAGATGGATTCCCGCCTGACAGGCTGTCCAGGTGCCGGGCTAATATGATTTCTCTTGCTGAGGCGAATGAACCAATTCCTATTGTGGCTGGTCATGACTCCATCGGACATCTGTATTATGGAACATCACCAATGGGTGCAGAAATGAAATTGATTCCCCTTCTTGAACTGGGATTGCTTCTATTAATAGCATTTATCGTTTTCTTGTTTCTTCGTTCTGAGATATCAAGGGACAAGGACATGTCCTGGGTGGGATTCGCCAGAGAAACTGCTCATCAGATCAGCACACCTCTGTCATCTCTCATGGGTTGGATTGAGTTGTTGAAAGATGATTCAGAGCTTTCCAATATTCCGGATCTCAATGATGCACTGGAACACATGAACGCAGATGTGAATAGGCTTAACAATATTGCTCAAAGATATGGACAAATGGGGAGACGACCCAAGCTGAAACAAATAAACATCGAGCGTACTGTTTCGGATATAGTCGGGTATTTCAATGCCAGAAAAGGTCTTCTTGGCAGTGGAGTGGTTCTTGAATTGGAGCAGAGCGGAGATCAGCATATTGTTCATGGTAACTCTGTACTGATCGGGTGGGTTCTTGAGAATCTAATTAAGAACGCGGTGGCTTCCTGCTCCGTCAGCTCAGATGGAGGCAGAGTTGTTGTGAGTTGCGACTATACCCACGAAGCTTCTTCTGAGATTGAAATAAGAGTTTCTGACAATGGCTGTGGCATTCCCTATGGCAGCCAGGGAAAAATATTCCAGGCAGGTTTTACCACCAGGAAAGGTGGATGGGGGCTGGGTCTCCCACTTGCAAGGCGAATAATTGAGGAATACCATAACGGCTCTATTCGATTGCTTTCCAGCACGCCTGACGTGGGCACAGTTTTTAGTATTATTCTTCCACTGAAGGAAGAGGGTGATAATGATAATCATACTGTGGGTTGATGACGAAATAGACCATCTTCAGCCGCATATACGTTTTCTGAGAAAGAGAAACTATGATGTTATTCCAGCCAGAAGCGGACGGGAGGCTCTGGAAATTCTCAGGAATACCAGAGTGGATCTGGTTCTTATGGATCAGATGATGGTGGGCATGGACGGGCTTGAAACAGTTCATGAGATCCGCAAGAGTTACAAAGACCTCCCTGTGGTCATGGTTACTCAGAGTGAGGAAGAGGAACTGATGGACAAGGCTCTGGCAGGCACCATCGCAGACTTTTTAACTAAACCAGTTAACCCCAGTCAGATTCTTCTCGTATTGAAAAGGCTACTTGAATCTGGAAGACTTAAAGTAAACAAAGCTGCTATCGAAGTGATCTCCGAAACAGAAAAGATTCGTAGCAGCAGAGATAACAACCTTTCCGACTGGACCCACCTCTATCACTCCTGGATGGAGAAGGATATCACTCTCGGGGGAGAGCTGGATCAGAAATTACATGGAATTCAGGGTGGAGGGCTGGATCAAGTCGAAATGGGATTTTCCAGATTTATTGAAAAGAATTACCCTGAGTGGCTGGCCTCTCCGGAATCAGCACCACTCATGGCGCACAATGTTCTTAAGAGGGCTGTAATCCCTGAGCTGCTGAAAGGAACAGGGGAGGTAGTCTTTCTTGTTGTTGACTGCATGAGGCACGATCAGTGGTTGCTCATGGCCAGATCCATTGAGCAATGGTATCACCGAGAACCCGGCTTTATGGTTGCAGGGCTTCCATCAGCAACGCCATACAGCCGGAATTCAATTTTCAGCGGCCTGGTCCCAAGGGATATATGGAGATTTTACAGAACTCATTGGATTGAAGAATACGGTTACCCGGGGTTGAATTCCTATGAGCAATTGCTCCTGAACAATGCTTTGAACAGACTAGGGTGGAGATCCGGCAAGGATACCGTTTATGTAAAAATTTCCACACGCCAGGAAGGTGAGAATGTGAAGCGCGGGCTTTCTCATTTCCTGAAAGATGGATTTATGGCCATTGTAGTTAACTTTATCGATCATCTTACTCACGGCAGATCGGAGCTGGATCTCATAAGAGATATCGCACCCGATGTTTCTGCGTTCAGAAGACTGGCTGAGGGATGGTTTGAACACTCATTCCTTTTCGATATGATAAAAACCCTCAGTGCCCGTGGAGCAACTATTGTTGTTACCAGTGATCACGGTTCGACCCAGGCAAACAGAATAACCACTATTCGCGGCGCCCGGGGAATGTCGCACAGTGTTAGATACAGGTTCGGTCATTCTCTCACCGGAGATCCCAAACACTCCATTCTGGTAAACAATCCTGCGGACTGGGGTCTGCCTGATGACAACCCGAGAAAAACCTATCTGTTTGCAAGAGAGGACTACCTTTTGATGCAGAATGGTTTTAACAGGGAAGATATGTACAAATTCAAGGGATCTTTTCAGCACGGAGGAGTTTCCCTGGAGGAACTGCTTGTTCCATGTGAGGTTCTCAGACCAAAGAAGTATCGGGGATGATGGAAGAACTTGATGTCTCCGGCCTGGAGAAACTGGCTGGACAACTTGCTGCTTCGGTTAAACCCGGGGACAGATTTTTTCTTTCCGGTCCACTTGGTGCGGGTAAATCAACGTTTGCAAGAGCATTTATCCGTTACCTGGGAGTGAAGGGAGCCATACCCAGCCCAAGTTTTATTATGGATTCTGTGTATAATATTGAGGGATCAGGATTGGAGATCCATCACATGGATCTGTACAGACTGGAAGGTTCCAGAGAAGAAATGCTTATGCTTGGATTTGAAGATATCCTGGAATCGAATGCAGTGGTGCTGGTTGAATGGCCTGAGCGGATGGAAGATTTCAGGGAAAGAAGGGGTTGTACAATATTAATCTCCCATGGAGATTCACCTGATTACAGGAGAGTGAAGGTTGAGTGGAATCTGGCTGGGTATTGATACTACTTCGTCTTTAGGCGGTGTAGCATTGTTGAAAGATGGTCTGCTTCTTACCGAGTACATTTTACCAGTAACAGGCTTTCATTCAGAGAAGATTCTTCCAGCGATAGACAAAGCGCTGGGTGAATCTGGCATTTCCGGTGAGGATCTATCGGGGATCGGTGTTTCTCTTGGACCAGGTTCGTACACCGGACTCAGGATAGGTCTATCCACAGCTCTTGGTCTTTCAACTGGATGGAAAGTGCCTGTCAAGGGAGTTTCAACTCTCCGTGTAATTGCTGCGGCTTTACCGGATGGACCAGTTCTCAGCTGTATCAGAGCCAGGACCGGGGAGGTGTTTGCAGCTGCTTTCAGTTCGCCTGATCCTCTTTCACAAGAAGTCATATCGCAATCCCTCTATTCTGCAAAGGTTCTTGAGGAGCTTGTGTCAAATAGAGAATTTTCTGCGGTGGGTTCAGGTAGAAGTGAGATAGCATGCTCAGGACTGAAATGGGTTCATCCTCTGATTGACCATCCCCGTTCTTCAATTGTTGCCTATTGTGCAAGTTCTCTTGCCGACAGAGACGGATTCGATAAAGAGATTGAACCATTGTATCTTCGCGAGTTTAACCAGAGGATTTTTCCAAAATGAACATTTTAAAGAAAACAGAATATTACCGTCCATCAATAAGCGATGCAGACTCGATATTTAAACTGGAGCAGTTATGCTTTCCTGCGCCATGGGATCTGGAGGAAATTCAGGCTCTTACTCAGAGAGATCCGATTCTCTACACATTGGGTGCTTTTGCCGGTGACAGTGCAATTGGTTACATATCAGCTACTTTTTCTAAACCAGGAACACTGCATATTATCAGTCTCTGTGTTCATCCAGAGTACAGACGCCGTGGCATTGCTGGAGATCTCCTTGGTTCTGCTCTTTACTGGGGTCGTCATATGGAGGCGGAGAAGGCAGTGCTGGAGGTTCGGGAGAAGAATTTTCCCGCCATTGAGTTTTACAGAAGTTTTAATTTCTCCGCTGATAAGCATCTGCCGGATTTTTACGGTGAAGGAGCAAGTGGAGTTTTTCTTGAGAAGCCTCTTGAGCCCCTGCTGCATACTCTAAATACTTCTCTGTATCTCAATAGCAAGCTTAAGGTTATTCCCCGTGTGGGGGTGATTCTTGGATCAGGTCTTGGCTGGGCAACCGAATCTTTCGGTAACGGGCAGACCATTCCTTTTGCTGACATTCCAGGTATGAAAGGAGAAGCTGTTCAGGGGCATAAACATATGCTGCGAACAAGTGAGGATGGTCGAGTTGTTTTTGTTATGGGGAGACGACACCATTATCAAGGCTACTCAGGCAGAGAGATATCCCTTCTGCCCAGTGCACTTGCAGCCCTGGGCGTGGGGACCTGGGTTCTCACCAGCTCTGCCGGTGCTGTGGATCCATCATATGCTGTAGGGGATGCAATGATTTTTACAGACCATGTAAATTTTTCCGGTTGTATTCCTGATTCTCCTGAGCATTCCGCAGGGTTCAATGTGTACTCCCCTTCCCTGCAGAAAGAAGCGGAGGAATGTTTGAGTGATTACCACAAGGGAGTATTTGCCTGTGTCTCAGGACCAGCCTACGAAACAGCAGCAGAGGTAGCACTTATCCAGAGCAGCGGGGCATCTGCTGTATCCATGTCTACTGCACAGGAGGCACTGGCACTCAAATCACTTGGGTGCAGAGTTCTCGCCATGGCACTTATTACCAATGCTACGGAAAGTGGTGATTCTGTTTGTCACCAGGAGGTTCTTTCTGCTCAGGAAACAGTTAAAAGGAAGCAGGAAGGGTCTATTGTTCAGCTTCTTGAAAGGCTTTCCCGGTGAACTACAGAGAAGCGGAAAAATGGTTGTTCAGCAGACGGCGAATGGGGATGAAGTACGGGCTGGAGCGAATGCTGTCCTTAATGGAAGAGCTTGATCATCCAGAGAGAAAGTTCAGAACAGTTCACATAGTTGGTACAAACGGCAAGGGAAGTACTGCTGCTATTTTGTCAGGTATAGCCCAGGGGCTGGGCATATCCTGTGGGCGGGGAACATCTCCTCATCTTCTTCATTACAGAGAGAGAATTGCTGTTGACAACAAGTGGATACCCCAGGAAGCAGTTGCTGAATTCATCACAGATAACAGGCATACCATAAGGAGGCACTCTGCCACATTCTTTGAAATCACTACAGCCATGGCAGCCTGGTACTTTGCTTCATGTGATGTGAAGTGGGTTGTTGCTGAAGCAGGGCTGGGTGGCAGGCTGGATGCAACAAGAACCTATAATGGCAAGGGAACTATTTTTACCGGTGTTAGAGTGGAGCACAGCAGGATACTTGGAGATACCAGGGAGAAGATCGCAGCGGAAAAGGTAGCCATAGCTGCACCGGGAACAGTACTTATTACTGCAACGCAGACTCCCGGTGTTGAAGAAGTGCTTACTGAAGCTGTGACCAGAGGAAGACTGAGACGTGTTTTTCCTGTTTCAGTCAGCAGAAGTCCTCTGCCTGGTGTACACCAGATTGAGAACAGTGCTCTGGCATATACTGCAGCACAGGAGATGTTCGGCAGATCAGACAAGGAAATTGAATCTGCATTCGAAGCAACGTTCTCTTCGCTGAGGTGGCCGGGAAGACTTGATCATCGAAGCGGCAGCCCTTCAATTTTGTTTGATGTTGCCCACAATCCCCAATCCATGGAAGCTCTGGTAAATCACATAAAAGGATGGGGAAAACCTGTACCACTGGTTGTTGGGTTTCTCAGTGATAAACCCTGGCAGAGGATGGTTGAGCTTCTGAAGGGGGTGGCAGCAGAGGTTATTGTTACAACCCCTGACAGTGAAAGAAAACTACCAGCAGCTGAACTTGCTGAGTACATGAAACAGGAGGGATTCCAGGTTGAGATTCAGAATGTTATTGAGGATGCTGTTGGCAGGTGCAGAGAAATAACCAGCAGTTCTCCCATGGTGGTTACGGGCTCATTTTTTGTGGTGGGAGAAGCAATAAACAAATCTGTTTCCAGGGGCTGGGTGAATGGACTTCCCAATTCTGCGAAAGATGTTTTAGATTAGCGTATTGGATTGGCGTATTACCGTTTGAAATTGAAAGGAAAAAAATGGCTAAAGAAAAAAAGCCTGTATCTTCTCAGAACAGGCAGGACACTGTACCCTTCAGTAACATTAACTACATACTTTTTGCAGTTGGTCTCATTATCATTACCGCTGGATGGTTCCTTCTCAGAGCAGGGCATATTTCCATATCTCCCATAATGCTTATTCTGGGGTACTGTGTGGTAATTCCCGTAGCGATCATCCTGAAACCGGGATCCAAGAAGGAAAAACAGTAAATGAAGGGATACCTGAAGGTTGTCCTTGCAGTATTTGTTACTGTCTTCGTTGCCTGTGAAGAAGAGCAGGAAGTAATTCCTGCTGCTGTACCCATCGAGAGTGCAGATACTCTATTCATCAGCATTCCCGGTGGTACTTTTGTTAATTCCAGTGGAGTGACTGTGGAAGTACAATCCTTCCTGCTCCAGAAGACTGAGGTGAACAACAGGCTTTACAGGTATCTTGCGGACCTCTCCGGACTCTCCCATCCTGCAGATCCGGGTTTTCCCGGCATGGATGAATACTTCTATTTGTTTCCTGATTACCCGGTGGTTAATATCAGCCCTGGACAAGCAGAAACGGTTTCAGCTGCAATGGGAGCAAGGCTTCCAACCAGAGATGAGTGGGAGTATGCCGCCTCCCTTGAACTCACTGGAGATCTAAGCGAGCAGTATCCGTGGGGGAACTTGTCTCCAGCAGAAACACCGGGTGTGCCCGCAAATTACATGGCTCTTGATGACTGGGAGCAGCGGGATCTGGATGGTTTCCTGTACACTGCCCCATGCATTTCTTTTCCGCTTTCAGGAGCTGGTCTTGCAGATATGGCCGGGAATGTGGCTGAAATGGTTTTTTGTGCTTCGGATTCTTCAATACACATCATGGGTGGTAGCTGGGCTCAGGTAGAGAACGCAATGACTCTGGGTTTTGAAAGAAGCATGGGTCATGGGGATATCACCTGGTATACCGGTTTTAGAATGGCAAGATAAAAAAACCGGGAGACATTATCCCCCGGTCTTATGGTGGGCGAGGAGGGACTTGAACCCCCGACGTCCTGCTTGTAAGGCAGGCACTCTAGCCAACTGAGTTACTCGCCCTCAGTGCCGCTGATAAATACTCATTTTCTTTCAATCTGTCAATACTGGTCAGTGCATCAATTCTGTTTCATAATTACCTAATGCTTAGAGATGAACAAAAAGAGAAAAGAAATATGAGTTGTTTTGGTGAAACCTGTCCGGTTGTTGTGATTCCCAGCCACAGGAGACAGCAGATATATTCTCGTCTTTTCAATTCCGAGGAAGTTGTTTCAATCACTGTGGATGTAAAGGATGGTCTGGCTCTACTGGGAGTAAGCGCCATTGACTGGGCTGGTCTTGCCTCAATAGTCATTGGTGAATTACACCACGAGGGGTGGAATCTTGATCTGCTTGAGGGCTTTACCGTTGAGAAACAGGGAATTCGACGGGGCATCATAATAACAGGAATCATTATCAATGATTCAGAGGAACGGGGCATCAAATTCAGAGAGGATGCCAACAAGCTCAGCAAATTGCTTCAAAGACTTGCAGTAGGCAGAGCCGGGGTTATATCACTTCTGGACAGATCAGCAGACAGGGTAGAGTGTTATCAGGGAATGCTGGAAGAGCTTGGAAGGATTTACCATGGAAATATTCCTGATGGTATTCTTGGAAAAAAAGGTCAACTCGTTCTGTTCATTAGTTCAAGATCTGATCAGTATCTGCTTGCCAGGAAGAAATCTGATCTTGCCTGGATTGTAAAAACCAACCATGACCTTGTTGAGAATGTTAGAACAAAGGGAGGTGCTCCCTTCTATAGGATCAGGAATATACGAGCTGGAGGTGAGCATCTTACTGGAATAAATATTGTAGGCTACGAGAGAGATATTTCTTTTCAGGATCTGACCGCAGCTCTTTCTGTTTCATGGCCAGGTGCTACTGTAAGCCATCAGAGGAAGTACACAACCCATGACGGTATAGTTTCTATCAGGGTTGAAATGACAGGCCCCAACGGCATGAGCGCAACCAGAACAGACTTGAAAATTATCAGGGAATATCTTAGAAAACTGCTGATTTCCAGGGGTATAGAGAGACTTCACCGGGTTCACCACTACGGTGGAACAGAGCATATTGGCAGAGCTCTGCTTCCTCTGCTGATAAAGGAATGCAGAACCACCGGAATCAACCAGGCATACATAGCCCTTGAGAATATTACAACATTCAACGCTGAATTGAAACTTTTGCTTGTTACCAGTGCTGATAAGGATAGCAATACCAAGGATCATGATACCCGTATACTGAAGCTGGTGAAAAACCTTAGTATTCAGAGAGGCATTGGAGTCAATTCCTTCAAGTCACCTTCCAGAAGACAGGATGTCTGGGTGGATGTGTTTGATTTCGTCGCAGAGCGAGAGCATTTTGACCAGATGGAGGACGCCTATTCCATTGTGAAGCACGCCATTCAGGAGAGTTTCGGTGATTTCAGAGATTTTGATCAGGGGATGCGTCTTAATGATACGAATCAGCTTGATGAGATAAGAAAAGAACTTTCCGACATTCCTGAAACAGTTGTAACTGATTTTTATTACAGTCTTGAAGACTTCATGAGGGCTTCCGTGCCTGTGATTGAGCTATCCATGCACATCAGGCTTCTCTTTGAGACCATCTCTACTCTTTTATCTCGAAACAGTTTTCCTGGAACAGTTACCTGCGAGGAAGTACCTGGAAAGAACAGACCCGCAGCTACTCTTTTCTGTTGTGCCAGGAAAGGTGAATGCAGGAACATGGAAGGATTACTTGAGGTAGTAAGAAATTACACAGTAACTGCCAGCATCATAAGATGGTCAGGAGCTGTCTCAGTGCTGCTCAGAGTGCAGGAAAACGGTCATGCCCTTCCCCCGGAGGAAAGGGATACCATTTTTAATAAAATTTCCGAAAGGCTGGTAGACCATGAATGATTACTCGGATCACTCTCCATCAACATCGACATCAACTGATTTTTCTGAAAGAGAGAAGATGGAAATGCTTGAAAGCTGGTTTCAGCGAAGAACAGAAATGACGTCAAAAGCGTTAAAACTGATTCTTATTCCAGTAATTGCAGTTTTATTTTTTGCAGCAATCTTCTGGTTCAGCTATTACATTCCAGTTCCTGCGGAGATTCTGCTTGGTCTTCTGGGAGCATCCCTCCTTGCCTGGTTTATCTGTCTGTTCATAGGAGGAGGAATTCTCAAACGGGTAAGAACCGGAGACTCGATCATGCTCAGGAAGATAAGATCTTCAGAGCGTTCTCCACAATCTTGACAAAATCTTAATACTACTGTATTGTCCCCACTTCGCAGAGGCGGTGTAGCTCAGTTGGTAGAGCAGCGGAATCATAATCCGCTGGTCGGGGGTTCAAGTCCCTCCGCCGCTACCAG
>JAOZRM010000111.1:0-5460 GCA_029940175.1 Candidatus Sabulitectum sp.
ATAGCAGATGTTGAGTACGAGTATTCCGAGGATGGTGGTACAACCCCATGGGTACTGGCAAGTCTTAAACCTATTCAGATGTCTCACTTCGACTACGATGGTTACATTGAGACCAGGAAGAAGTTCAGCACTGCTGAATGGATCGATCTGCTGCTGCAAAGTATCGGGTTCAACCCAAAGATGTTTGGCAAGAGAACCAAACTTACCCAGTTATTACGTTTAATTCCGTTCTGTGAACGAAACTACAATGTTATTGAGCTTGGCCCAAAGGGTACAGGTAAATCTCATATCTATTCAGAGTTCTCACCCCACGGCATTCTTATCTCCGGGGGAGAGGTAACAGTACCAAAGCTCTTTGTGAGTAATTCAACTGGAAAGATAGGGCTGGTTGGCTACTGGGATGTTGTTGCATTCGACGAGTTTGCCGGTAAGAAGAAAACGGTGAACAAAGCTCTGGTCGATATTATGAAAAACTACATGGCAAACAAATCTTTCTCCCGTGGTATTGAAATGCTTGGTGCAGAGGCTTCAATGGTGTTTGTTGGTAACACTAAGCATACAGTACCCTATATGCTGAATAACTCCAATCTGTTCGATGAACTGCCGGAGAAGTTCTACGACTCGGCATTCTTAGATAGACTTCATTTCTACATCCCCGGATGGGAAGTAGATATTATTCGCGGTGAGATGTTCTCCGAAGGGTATGGTTTTGTGGTTGATTACCTGGCAGAGATTCTTCGAGCAATGAGAAATCATGACTTCTCCGATAGATACATGGAGTACTTCACTCTCTCCTCAGACATATCCACCAGAGACCGGGACGGTATACACAAAACCTTCTCCGGCTTGATGAAAATTATCTTCCCCCATGGTGGAGCCACCAAGGATGAAGTGGAAGAACTGCTCAAGTTTGCTATCGAGGGTCGAAAGCGTGTCAAAGACCAGCTGATGAGAATTGACAAAACTTATGCTCCGGTAAGATTTGCCTTTACAGACAGATCCGGCAGAACCATTGCCGTGAAAACGCTTGAAGAGAAAGAATATCCGCAGTACTACCGGAAGTTTGCCTCAGGTGATGACCCGGAAGAAACCACAGTTGAAGATGCCGATGTTTCTCTTCCTGTAGAATCAGCAGAGATACTGCCAGTGGAACAGCACATTGCTGTTCAAGAAAACCAGAGGGGTATATCCTATGATGCTTTGTTCGGAGTTTACCTGAAGGGTGCTTCAACCATTACAGTTACAGATCCCTATATCAGGAAGTTCTATCAGATCAGAAACTTCATGGAATTTGTAGAAACCATTGTGAAGTACAAGTCTACAGCCGATGAGGTAAATCTGCATCTGATAACCTCAGAGGATGAGTACAGAGAAGAACAGCAAACTGAACACCTGGAGAGAATCAAGGAATCATGTGAGCAAGTAGGAGTAACCTTCACCTGGGAGTACGACCAAACAGGAACCATCCATGCCCGCCACATCATAACTGACAATGGCTGGAAGATCCTGCTGGATCGTGGCCTGGATGTATTCCAGCAATACGAAATGAATGATGCTTTTTCCTTCTCCAACCGAATGCAGGAATACCGGCAGTGTAAGGCATTTGAGGTGACATTTATTAAGGCAGACAATCCGAAGGAGGTGTAAATTAGTAATGCGTTAGACCGGCTGACCATCAGAGGTTTCAAATCGATAAGAGAATTGAATGATTTCGAGCTGAGAGATTTGAATGTTTTTATCGGGGGCAACGGTGCCGGTAAGAGTAATCTCATCGAATTCTTCCGAATGTTGCAGGCAGCAATGAATGACACCTTGAACGAGTACATTCGTTCAGGTGGCGGTATCGGTGACTTTCTTTTCAATGGTCGCAAGGCTACTTCCAGTATGGAATTTGAAACGCGTTTTGGTGTACGAGGATATCGGTTTGCCATCGAGCCAGGCCCCAAGGACGACTGTGCAATTACCGATGAAGCCCGTTACTATGAACCCGGCGATAAAGGGTGGTGGGAACTGGGAAGCAGTACTGATGGGAAGTCGCTGCTTGTTAAAGAGGTTGAAGAAAGTGGCTGGGAAGTTAATGGGAGCAAACGTGTGGTTGATGCAATTACATCCTGGAAAATCTGCCACTTTCATGATACCAGCGCACAAGCCAGTATGAGGCATTATGAGATAATTCAGGATAACAAGTATCTGCGTTTTGATGCTTCCAACATTGCCCCTTATCTGCTTCGGTTGAAGAAGCAGCATGCAGACATATATAAGGAAGTTGTAAATTCTATACGATTGGTAATGCCGTTTTTTGACAAGTTCCTTTTAGATGTTGAGACTTTTGGTGAAAAACAGAAAGTGAATTTGTCATGGTTGCAGAAGGGGTCTGATTACCCAATGCAACCTCATCTTTTCTCTGATGGTTCAATACGATTTATATGTTTGGCTACTGCGCTTCTTCAGCCTGATCCTCCTGCAGTAATAATAATTGAGGAACCAGAGCTTGGGCTGCATCCATCGGCAATTTCCATACTTGCTGAATTGATTCAGGATGCCTCTCGTCGTACTCAAGTTATTGTCGCTACTCAATCTCCTGCTCTGGTTGATCATTTTGCGGTAGAAGATGTCGTTGTTGTTAACAGGGAAGACGGAGCATCAACTTTTGAGAGGTTGCAACTCGCTGACTTCAGCTCATGGCTGGAAACCTATTCTGTTGGAGAACTGTGGAGCAAGAATGTGATTTCCGGGGGACCGGTGTATGAATAAGCCTGTGGAGATCATCGCCATAGTCGAGGGGAAAACAGAGCAGACATTCATACAGAGCATCTGACACTATTCAATCTGAGAAGTATGTGGCTCAGTAGCATTCACCTTGTATTCAAGTGTGGGCTTGTTGTTAGACAAGAAGAGCTTGTGACTTGACTGCTTTGTTAAAAAAAGGCGAAGAAGAGTAGGACAGCTTAACATGTGGAAATTGGCTGATGCTTTAGAGATAAATCCCGCTAAGTTTCATGAGCCTATAGTTTTGTGAACATCAGTCATGCCAAAGATGACAACTTTTCCAGTCTTCAGGTAACCCAGTTTTATCAATTGGAACACCAGGGTAGTTCTCAATAATCTTACACAACTCACAATACACACTGAAATGTGAGTGAGGTATTTTGCTAACTAAGTACTCTAAAATGAGTACCCTGTACATTATAGATCGCAATTTTGGAACAGACGGAGAATGCCAATGAGGATATTTTCTCATTTTTGGTTGCATTGTTGGACTATATTTAAAATCCATGTCCCAGATTCTTTCATGATGGGCAGCACAGTTTCTCAGTTTTCTTAGAGCAACTAACCATGATTCAAATACATCATGTGAAATGTTGAATAAATCCCCGAGATTCATCTTAAACTGTTTCACCGAATTGCGACATAGATATACTAATGTACCAAAAGAGGACGATTCAATAGCCATCCATACAGGTAAGTAATTTTCAGAATAGTATTTAGTATAGTAGTGGTTAACAAATTTAGATGGGTATGCCTTCGCTTCTTTGTGCAGTCTTTCTATTCTATCGTAATGCTTTGCTTCGAAATTACCTCTTTCCTTATCCGTTTTCTCTGTCTTTGGCATTTTAAAATACCAATGATAGACATAAGCAAAAGGGTCGCTATCCAACGAATCAAAATTAAATGGATCGGGGAAATTCGTAGCGTAATAGTCAATGAAATTCGCTCTAACACAGTTCTCTATTAGCTGAATAGCTCTTAAAACCAGGATTCTCAAATCTCTGTCAAAACAGTATATTTGTCGAAGTAAATCAAAGGTAAGGGCATCCTTGATACTACCATCAGTGTTTTTGTATTGTAACCAATATCCACTCATGCGATAATAGCTGTCATATGTAAAGAGAGTAACAAGGTCTTTATGAGAGGTATCTTTTATTCCTCGCCCAATAACCATATCTGCGAGTTCTGATTTATTCTTTGCTGGTTTTTTATATTTCATTGTTTGAATATGAAGCACCCCCGGACATTTGGCAATATCAGAATTTCTCCTGTAGAGGCCCCGGGGGTATGACAATTAATAGATACCCCGACACCAGGGCGGCGTCAACCCCGGTGTTGATAGATATGTACATAATCTCACAGAGTAATAAAATTTTATCTTTTCTCAATAAGTATTCTATAATGCCGATGGATATGGGGTAACACCTGTTTCAAAAAATGAATTTACATCAGATTCCGGGGATCCACATCCACATCCATGCGGACGGTGGTTTGTTTCAGCTCGTTGAAGGTGTCTCTCATTGTGGTTACTGCAGCTTTGAGGGTTGCGTGGCTGGGGGCTTTTAGCAGGGCACTGTAGCGGTATTTGTCTGCGATCTTAGCCATGGCGGCTTCGCTTGGGCCAAGAAGGGTGCAGTTAGGGGGCAGCTTGGTTTTGCAGGTGAGGTCGGCGGCTTTCTTTGCTTTTCTCTGGTCTTTGCCTGCCCAGAGCAGTCTGACCATTCTTGTTGCCGGCGGGTTGCTGAGCATTGTGCGCATTTCCAGTTCCTGGGCGATGAAGGCTTTGTAGTCGTGGTTGCAGGCGAGCTGGATGATGGGGTTGTCGGGGTCTGTGGTCTGGATGATCACCTCGCCTGGTTTTTCGCCTCTGCCTGCCCTTCCTGCTACCTGTAGGAGCAGGTTGAATGTGCGTTCCTGAGCCCTGAAGTCGGGCATGTAGAGGCCCATTTCGGCACCAATTACAGCGGCCAGGGTGACGTTGGGGAAGTCATGGCCCTTTGCTACCATCTGGGTGCCCAGAAGTACATCTCCTTCACCTCTTGTGAACTGCTGTATGATCTTCCAGTGGGCTGACTTGGTGCTGGTGGTGTCGGCGTCCATTCTTATTACTTTTGTCTGAGGCAGAAGTTCTTTAAGGGCGTCCTGTACCTTCTGTATTCCCGGACCCTGTCTTTTGTACTCTTCGCCTTTGCACTGGGGGCATCTTGTTTTTGCACTTTTCCAGTGGCCGCAGTGGTGGCAGCGCAGTATTTCACCGTGACGGTGATAGGTCATGGATATGTCGCATGCAGGGCACTTCTCCACATGACCGCAAGCCATACACATCTGTATGGGGGAGTGGCCTCTGCGGTTGATAAGTATGATGCTCTGCTCTCCTGCTGCTGTGCGTTTGCCAATTCCAGCCAGCAGTTCTCTGGAAAGAAGAGCAAAATCCTGCTTGTTGGAGTCGATCAGGGTGATCTTTGGAAGCTCTCTTTTTGTAGCCCTGTCCGGCAGGGTTAGAAGAGTGTAACGGTTGAGTTGGGCATTCTGCCAGCTTTCAGCAGAGGGGCTGGCAGAGCCCAGTATCACCGGGATCTTTTCAATGCTTCCTCTGACCACTGCAAGGTCACGGCCGTTGTACCTGGGCATAGAGCTCTGCTTGTAGCTGTCGTCATGCTCTTCATCCACCACTATTATTCCAAGGTTCTT
>JAOZRM010000111.1:5560-10368 GCA_029940175.1 Candidatus Sabulitectum sp.
GGAGCTGGTTTGTTCTCCAGGTTCGGAGTGTTAAGCATTGGGTCACGGGGTACCTTTATGGTTGTTTCCTTTACCAGCCTCAGCTGACGGAGCCGTTCCAGCGAGTTCCGGCTGGCTCTGGCTGTTCGGAGAAGTTCCGTTTTGGGTATCGTCCCTGTTAATGCCAGGGTTATAAGAAGGGCTGCCTGCCTGGGGGCTCTGCTTTTTAATGAGTGGCCTGCGGAGGTCAGCTGCTCCGGTGGAACAAGGGGTTCAATAATAGAGATCTGTTTCGGTGGTGGAAGTTTTTTCGGTTGCCACCAGCTTCTTACTTTCCCCTTTGCTGCCTCTTCTGCAAGTATGCTGTCCAGTGGAAGATTCTTGGGTACAAGAGACGTCAGAAGTTTGTATTCGATGGTTTTTCTTTTGTTCGTGTACTGTTTGAGTGATGAGTTAGTTCTTACTTCAATTATTCTTACAGCACTGCCCTGCATTCCCGGGGGAAAGGCTGCCGCTGCAACCATTCCAGGCGGTGTCATGTAATAATCTGCAGCCCATTTTAGAAGCTTGAGAACACTTTCTGTCAACAGGGGATTTGAGTCCAGCCGTTGTATTATTTTTTTTAATTTTGGTTTGAGCTCCTCTTTTACAGTTACATTGGCTTCCCAGATCACACCGACTACCCTTGTGGGGCCAAGGGGAACCACCACACGGCAGCCCGGAAGCGTGCCGCCCTGCATTTTTTCTGGAAGCAGGTATGTGTAGGTTTCTGTTATAGGTCTGGGAATGGCAACTGATACCGCAGTTGTCACGGTTGCATACCCAGGGCAAGGGCTCTGTTCCAGACTGTTTCACGTGCTTCTTTTATGCTCATGGGAAGTTTGGGCAGTGTTGGGAATTCACCGTGGTCGTAGAGGATTGTTCCATTGCATTCCACTTTTGTTACCCGGCCTGCTCTGGGAATTTCATTCAGGTATCTCTGCTTGTCTTCGGTTCTTGCCAGTTCATCTTCTTCAGTTGGTGTGAGGTTCAGGTGAACTATGTCATTCTCAAAGTTTTTAAAATTGAAGAATTCCGCAGCCTGTTTGCCACTTATCTCTACCCATTTCTTTCCTGTTATGGCTCCCGGAGGCGCTTTCAGTGAGGCAAGACTGGCTGCAAGCCGGGTTTCCCCTGACAGGTCAAGGCGGTTGTTGCACGGGGCGCCGTCGCTGCCAAGCATAACTCTGATGTTGTTTTTGAGAAGCTCCGGTATGTCAGCTATGCCGCTGCCCAGCCGGAGGTTGGTCCAGGGGCAGTGAACAACTGCTGTTCCGGTTGATTTTAGCAGTTCCATTTCTTTGGGCTGAAGATGAACGCAGTGGGCAAGCAGAGTTTTTGGAGAGAGAAAATTGAGCTTGTTGAGCAGATGGATGTTGCCTCCGTGCTGTGCTATCCAGGGGTCTGCCATTTCCCCCGGGGCTTCAGCAGCATGGGTGGTTCTTACTGTTCTTTTATCTTTTGTCTCCAGCCACCGCCAGAGCTCAGGTGTGCAGGAGAGAACAAATCTTGGAGCCAGGCCGTACTGTACTTGCCCCCGGCAGCTTTTCTCTACTTGCTCTGATTCCTTTATCAGCCACGAGAGAGGTTTCTTTATGAAGTCGGGGCCTTTGTCCATCAGGGCATTGCATGCTACTGCTCTGATCCCGCTTTGTTTCAGTATTCCTATGGTTGTTGTGGAGTGTTGTACACTGCCCATGTCCAGCAGTCCGGTTGAGCCTGTTTCTATGATCTCTCTTAGAGAAAGAATAACAGATACAGCCAGGGTCTCGGGTGTGTGAGCCGCTTCAAGCGGCCAGATCCGCTGGTCTAGCCATGGCATCAGTGTTCTGTTCTCGGCCATTCCCCGGAAAAGGGTCTGACAGAGGTGTATATGGCCTTGTATTGTGGGTGTTATCCGCTCCAATTCCCTCTCCTTGCTGAACTATATTTTGTGCTTTTTGTACATCTTCTTATAATCAATGCTGAATGCAATGTCAGTTCTCTAACCTGGATTAAATAATTCGGGTTGTTTTGAAAGGAATTACTGTGCTGTATACACTCATTTTTATGCTATCCATGAATTTTCCCGTTGTTGAAAGCGAATTGCCCAATGGGCTTGATGTTATCATAGGTGAGGATCACTCTTCACCTGTTGTTACCGTGTGTGTTGTTGTTAACACCGGCGGAACTTGTGAATCACCTGAATCCAACGGTCTTGCACATTTTTATGAACACATGTTCTTCAAGGGCAACTCGGCTCTGCCGGACCAGACTGCATACAACTCGAGAATGAGAGAACTGGGTATGATCCGCAACGGAACCACCGGTAACGAAGTGGTGCGGTATTACCTGACAGTTTCATCCGATCTGTTCGATGAAGGCCTTGAATTCATGTACGATGCTATTACCGGTCCGTTGTTTGACCCGGAAGAGATAGTCAACGAGCGGTCTGTGATAATGAATGAGTACGAGAGAAAGACAAACCATCCCTTCTGGAATTTCTGGCGGATGCAGGAGGAAGTTCTTTCAATCGATAAGTGTAGAAGCAGTTCCATCGGTGTGCCCGAGGTTATCATGGCTGCGGATCAGGAGATCATGATGGAGTTTCAGCACGAGTACTACACACCTGACAATTCTGCCCTGATAATTACAGGCGACATCGAAGCAGAAACCATCATGCCGGCTGTTTCTGAGATGTTTGGTCAGTGGGAATTCGGTGGGCGCAGCAACTATGCCGATCTCGAGCTTAATATTTCGATACCCCGCGACACTACCGTATATGTAGGTTGTCCCGAGGGACTCGGAATGGTGCGAATTGTTTTCGTTGGCCCATCCATGGCGAATCAGCAGGAGTGGTCATACAGTGCTGATGTGTGGGGACAGTACATGGGCAGAATGACCGGTGAATTCCATGAGAATCTGGTTGCAAACGGTCCTTTCCTCGACGTATATGCAAGCTACTATTCACAGAGATTTGAACCATCCATTACTTTTGGTGGAACTATTGATCCCGAGCTTGCCGAAGAAGGCGTTGAAATGATGCGCGAAGAGATTGAAAGAATGTTTGAGGAAGATTACTTCAACGAACCCGGTATCGAGATGGCTTCTGAGCAGCTTCGTCGTTCAAGACTCTTCAATGAGGAATCAAGCAGAGACATGGCTACCGAAACATTCCCCTTCTGGTGGGTTGAAGGAGGAGGTCTTGATTATTACAATAACTATCTTGAAAACCTGTCGCTTGTGACCTCTGCAGAAATAACCGAGTTTCTCGACAGGTGGATAAAAGACCAGCCTTCAGCTGTCTTTATTATTACTCCGGAAGGAGAGTGGGTAGAATGATTTCTCTTCTCTTCACATTTGTACTGTTTGCTGCAGTACCTGAGAATGTAACTGAGTTTGATCTTGATAATGGTATTCATGTTGTTTCCAGAACTGTTACAGGTGGTGAAGTGGAAGGGCTCAGCTTCTTCCTTGTTGGAGGCTCCAGAGTTCTGAATGAAGATAATCAGGGCATTGAAGCATTCGCTCTTGAGGCTGCCCTTACCGGAAGTGATACATATCCCGATGAACGGTGGCGGGAGATCATGGATGTGACCCTTGCAAGCTGGAACGCTTCCTACAACTACGATTACTCTCGGTATCACCTGAAGTGTCTTTCCGAGGATCTTCCTCTGCTGCTTGACGGCTTTGCCGATTGTCTGCTGGAGCCGGAGCTTGACCCGGTTGTGGTTGGAAGAATGCAGAATTCACAGTTGATCGCACTTCAGTCTGATCTTAACGACCCGGATAACAGGATCTGGCTTGTGGCTAACAAGGGGTTCATGGGTGCCGGGCATCCCTACCTGCTTCGCCCTGACGGCATACCTTCAACTCTTTCTTCCTTCGATGTGGATGACGCACGGGAATGGCTTTCCAGCAGGATCAAGAGTGGAAATATCGTAATTACTCATGCAGGCCCTACTCCTCCTGAACAACTTGCCGTATTTCTTGAGAATTCCTTTGGAAGAATTCCAGAAGGGGGAGATGTTTTTCCTGAAGTGGCTGAATTCGGAATTTACCAGGATACTATTGTTGCCGAGAACGATGAAACTCTTTCAGCGTATGTGGTTGTGAAGTTCAAAGCACCTCCTGTCGGAAGTGAAGAAGCCGCTGCTTATTCCACTGCAATGGGAGTTGTTGATGAAATGCTATGGCAGGTACTTCGTACAGAGAACGCTCTTACCTATGCGGTTTCTGGTGGCAGTACAAACAGCTACCAGCGCAACTGGGGTTACATGTACATAAGCACCACAGAACCTGTTTTATCTGCGTCTTTGATGACCGGTGTTTTCAGCGATGTGGTACATGGCAATGTGGATCAGTCAGTTGTTACCGGCGTTGCCAACAACAACCGTACCATTCAGGGTATTAACGCTCAGTCAATGGATACCCAGTGCTGGATGCTTGGCAGCGGATACATTTCCACAGGCAACTGGCGAACTCCTTATCTTCTGCAGGAATCGCTGGAAGATATGACGGTATATGAGATCAGCAGGGCTCTTTCAGACTGGGCAGGAACCGCCGGTTGGGGTATCATTGCAGATAGTGCAATTGTAGATTTTGCTGAATTTGAGCCATGGCCTCTGAAAGGAGAATAGAATGAATAAATTTGCTGTATCTGCTGTTCTGTTCATGATGGCACTGAGTCTTGCAGGATGCGGTACAACCACTACTTCTGAGGATCCTGATGATACTGTGAGACTTGTGGGTATTGTGGATGTTCTTCATGCAGGAACCAGATCTGAAACTGTGATCATTACTGATGAGGA
>JAOZRM010000285.1 GCA_029940175.1 Candidatus Sabulitectum sp.
GGCAGACGGACCATCCAGCAGGGTCTATCAGGTGGCAATTGATGACAATGAAGTAAAAGGCAGCGTGCATATTTATTACAACATTAATTGTATTGAACCCAGTCAGTATCCTGATACGATAGTCGTGGGAACCTCTGAGGACATGAATATTGTTGAGGTTATCGAGTCAGGCGCTCTTCGCCTTACTAGGCCTAAGTTATTGCAATACCACGATTACCGCGCAATTGCTGCAATACCCGATGACACTGCTTTTGTGGCTGTGGTAGGATCAGATGTTTGTCTTCTGGATGTTTTCGTTCCGGACGAATTTCCCCCGCCGCCATTTTTTTCAGGGCAAATCCATATAGAAGGTGATGTGCATTTTGTGGCTATAGGGAATGACTGGCAGCATGCTTACGTGTTGAGCTATCTTGGTGATAATACCAGCAGGCTTATCTCTTACAATTACCGTTTCTTTTCTATTGACAACGAGATGGATGTCCCGGGGTATCCTCTGGATCTTCAAGTTTCAGGAGAGGGAGTGATCTATGCGCTTACAACAGAGTAGCAAAAGCACATGCCGAACTGACATCTATTGGTTTATTAGTTTGAGTTCGCGGCCTGCAGGAACAATGGAAATGGGAACACTGATATGAGTATGAGAATGAGCATGAGAGCAGTTCTGTTTTGTGTGCCTTCTTTGTTTTTAGTCGGTTGCCTGCACAACCCGCAAACAGTTCAGCAACCAGGTACCGACATTCAGAGTTTCATTGAAGTCTGGGAGCAATATGAAGAGCTCTACCCTCTTTTCGACCACAAGGGAATTGATTGGAAAGAGACAGGTCATCGATATTTCCCTCTTGCAGCTCAATGTGAGAACGAAGATGAGCTTCTTTTAGTAATAGCTGAGATGCTTGGTGAATTGGAAGACCCTTCAATTCGTCTCTCGAATTTCGCAACTGAAGAGTTCATCTGGACATTTTCTCGAGAGTACAACTCTAATTATGACATGGATGTTCTGGTGGATTACTATCTGGAGCCTAATGGGTGGGCCGGATGGCAGGACGGGTATTCCGAGGGGTTTGGCTGGTGTGATCCTTCTGTACTGCCTTATGCTTTTATGGATACCATACCTTACACAGACTCGCTGCCCGTAGGACTGGATTCGCTGGACGCATTTGTTGCTGCCTGCATAGAGAATGACCTTCCTGCCATAATTCTGGATATTCGTATGAATCCTTATGGGGATACAAGATATGGGGATGTATGCGGTCATGAATTTATGGGTAGATTTACAGACCATTCCCGACCTGGCGCAATCTACAGATCAAGAAGTGGACCTGAGTACGACCAATATTATGATCAGCGACCTGCAGTATATCCGGCAGGACCCGGTCAGTACACCGGAACTGTCATACTGCTTGTGGGTGAGAATAGTAGGAATTCGTGTGAGAGCATGACTGCGAATTTCATTAATTTCCCCAATGTGGTTCTTGTGGGCAATACAACTGGAGGTAGTGTTTCTACTACTTCCAATGTACAAATATCAGATCTCTGGTATGTCCGGGTGGTTCGAACAACCGTTCTTACATACCTGAAGTACTGGATAGAAGGTGCCGGTATACCTCCTGACATTTATGTGGAAGCCACAGAATCTGATTTTGCAGCAGGAATAGACCCTGTTCTTGACTATGCCATTGAATTACTTGGGGAATACCGATGAAGTATTCAAGTAAGTTGGAATCCTGTCTACAGATTGAAACCATTAGCGGTAATGGAGTACCATCATGAAAAGATTCATCAAAAACCTGAATCCTCAACACAAACCACTGCAGTACAGCTTAACTTCTGTATTCCCTGCAGTGATGTTCATACTGATGGTACTTACTTCGTTTACAGGCTGCACCAGCATTACAGAGCATGAAATGGCATTCCCTGCTGGCTTGCATATTATCTCCTCTGAGGATTTTTCAATTATCAAAACCATTACAGACATAGCCGGTGCAAGAAGTCTGCTGATCTATCCTGGAAACATATTTGTGGCTTCAACTGAGGGGAAGATATACCGAATTGATTCTGAGACTCAGGAATTTATTGAGGAGTATCAGGTTGCTTCAGCCTCTCCTGCAGCATTTTCAGAAATGGTTTTCTGCAACCTGAAGAACACCGCCTATCTAATCGGTCCACTGGGAAAGATACTTGAGATAAGCTTACCGGATTGTACCGTTATTGATGAATTTGCGATCTGTCAGTCTCCGGTAAAACTGGCTCTTGGACCGAATTCCCAGCATCTGTTTGTTGCTGACGGATCCACCCGCAGGATATATCGGGTCGAAACAGATGACAATACGGCAACCGCCAGTGTGTATAGCTACTTCAATATTAATTGCATTGAACCCGCTCAGGACACCGATTTCCTGGTGGTGGGCACTTCCGACAACGTAAATATTCTTGAAGTCCTCAGCGAGATGAGTCTCAGGTTTACAACGGTGGATGGAGTAGGGGGTGCCAGTGCGATTGCTGCGATACCGAGTGACACTACTTTTGTGGCTGTGGTAGAATCAGGTGTTTGTCTTATGGATGCATTCGTTTCAGTGGAATGGCCCCCTCCACCAACCACTTCGGGTAGGATCGGGATAGAGGGTGATGTGCATTTTGTGGGCATAGGGAATGACTGGCAGCATGCTTATGTGTTGAGCTATCTTGGTGATAATACCAGCAGGCTTATCTCATACAATTACCGTTT
>JAOZRM010000286.1 GCA_029940175.1 Candidatus Sabulitectum sp.
ATGACATTTCTTTTCTCTACCCATGACGAGATAGTGATGAAAAGGGCAAGAAAAGTTGTTACTATCCGTGACGGCCTTTTGTTCAAAACAGCTGAGAGTGCCCTATAATGAATTGGCTGACTCTTCTGCTTTTGTCTGTAACAGCATTACACGCTTTTACCGGAGTGTTCAAACCCGGATTTCAGTTGAATCACCTTGATTCCACCCACTGGAATAGTTACCTGTCTTTAAGACTTATGGATAAACCCCGGTTCGGTCCGGTTAGAACAGACTTCGCCTGGGTGATATGCCCAACAGTTGGAAACCCTGCACTAAAAGGTCCAGAGAATGAACAATCTCAGTTCAGAATAACCGACCCTGATGCAAGGATCTTTCCAACAGAATGGAACGGAGACGAAAACTTCAGTATTCTTCAGAACATCGACCGGTTAAGCCTTCAGGTAAAACCAGCCAGAGTAAGAATCACGCTGGGCCGACAGGCCATCTACTGGGGTGTTTCAAAATCAATAAGCCCCACAGACTTTATCGCTCCATTTCCTTACGGGGCAATAAACACTGATTACAGAGCAGGTGTTGATGCAATCAGAGCAGTTTACCCAATTGGAATGATGTCTGAAATAGAAAGTGGTTTCGTATTCGGAGACAATGCGGAAGTAGAACAAAGCGGATACTGGTTAAGAACCAGACTCTATGAGCTGAACACAGACATCACCGTTCTTGCTGCAGAATTCAGGAAGAACAAACTGCTTGGAGCCAGCCTCAACAGAGCAATTGGAGGCTCTGTGGGCTGGGTCGAATCAGCTGTGACAAAACCTGAAGAAGAAGACTGCTACTACCGGCTTTCAACCGGACTGGAACGCAGCTTCTGGAACAGTACCTTATATGGCTTTGTAGAGTATCATTTCAACCAGCCCGGAGTATCAAACCACAATGACTACCTGCAGAACTCAACCCAACCCGCGTACGCCACAGGCGGAGTCTACCTAATGGCGAAGCACTACCTGGCAACAGGACTTAGTGTAACTGCAACTCCGCTGCTGACACTGAATGCAAGCAGCCTTCTTAACATGAATGACCATTCCATCCAGCTCAGCGCAGGTGCAGACTACAGCCTGTCGGACAACTCGGCAGTAAGTGGGGTAATCAGTGGTGGAGCAGGTTCTGAAGGAACTGAATTCGGAGCCATGCACACAACTCTTAGTTTGATTGTTTCAATCTACTTCTAAAGTGGAATAGTTCAGTTATTTTGTGATAGTTCCGATGCTCATCACGTTGTTGAAATACTTGACCCATTGAAAAACTAATTGAATAATTACTGGATGTTTAAAAACATGGAATGTTCTATGGTTTGTGTTCATGATATTCAGGGAGGAATCATGCAAAAATTACTGGTGTTACTCTTTTTATTACCTGTGGTTTCATTTTCTGAAACAGCGACTCAGACAGACTGGTCAGGCGGTAGTGGCTATCCGGGTCCAGTAACAGACTGGGGTAACAACTACGACACTGGCTACCAGATCGATCACTCAGCAGATTCACTGCTGTTACATTGGGGTATTCTTGCTGTATCAGAAAGGCATACAGTAGATGGCAGCTTTGATGGTTCCCGGGCAACTTATGCCGTTGATGTAGACGGTGATGATGATGTTGATATACTTGGAGCAGCTTATAATGCAGATGACATAACCTGGTGGGAAAATGAAGACGGCACCGGCACCTCATGGACAGAGCATACAATAGACGGCTCTTTTAACGGAGCAGCCTCAGTGTATGCCGCAGATGTAAACGGAGACGGTGATATTGATGTGCTTGGTGCTGGTTACATGGCAGATGAAATATCCTGGTGGGAAAGCTCGGATACAGGTTCGGGAATTTACTGGACAAAACATGTAGTGTGGACTGGCTATAACAGTGCAGTGTCAGTGTATGCCACAGATGTCGATGGAGATGGTGATGTTGATGTGCTGGGGGCAGGACACTACGATGATCTCATAACATGGTGGGAGAACACAGATGGTTCTGGTACTGCGTGGGCATGGCATACAGTAGATGGTAATTTTAACGGCGCAACATCGGTATATGCCACGGATGTTGATGGAGATGGTGATGTTGATGTGCTGGGGGCTGGCCGTTCTTGTGATGAGATAGCCTGGTGGGAGAATAACAATGGCATCGGCACTTCATGGACATGGCATACAGTGGACGCAAGCTTTGACGGTGCAGCCTCGGTCTATGCTACAGATATGGATGGAGATGGGGATACGGATGTGTTTGGAGCTGCCTACAGTGCAGATGAGATCACCTGGTGGGAGAACAGCAATGGTGCAGGTACCTCTTGGACAAAGCATGTAGTAAACAATGACTTTGGCGGAGCATTCTCGGTTTATCCCGAAGATTTAGACGATGACGGCGATCTTGATATGCTGGGGGCTGCCTGGCTGGACAATGATATTGCCTGGTGGGAGAATACTGATGGTACAGGCACTGCCTGGACTGAACATATGGTGTATGGTTCCTTTACTGGAGCATACTCGGCATATGCCACAGATGTGGATGGAGACGGCAGAATAGATGTAATCGGAGCTGCATCCGAAGTAGATGACATTGCCTGGTGGAATCTGATCGGTCATTCGCCAGTGGGAACTCTTGAATCATCCATACTCGACGCAGAAATAGTTAATTGCTGGGAAGATTTTGTATCCAGTGGCAATGAACCCGCTG
>JAOZRM010000287.1 GCA_029940175.1 Candidatus Sabulitectum sp.
TGATTGGAATTGTGTTTTCGCGGGGACTGCTGGAGTAGGAAAGAGCTGCTATTGCCAGAATAGTTATAAAGAAGAGGATTCCAACTGATGAATTATACTTCATGGTTTCCCTCATTCTGCATTTAGTGAAGGTAACAAAATGTTTACTAGTGAATATGATAGATGATAGGGGTAGGTATGTCAAGTGATAGACGATAGTCAACTATCCATACACCAAAGCTATGTTATTAGTAAATTAAAATGCCTGCAATCCTGTAGGAATTACACCGAGTAACACATGGTGTTGAGATGGAGATCAGCGGAGAGAACAGCTATTCTCTCCGCTTTCGGTAACGAAACTGGGTGAAGATTATCTGTTCATAAGCTTCACAGCAGAGAAAGATGACTCATTCAACACAAAGTGCAGTACTCCGGAAGGAAGAGCGGAAGCGTTCAGTGTAATGCTCTGCCCGTTGAGCTGCCATTTGCCTGCAATTCTTCCATCTACGGTATAGCACAATAGAGTTCCTGTGTCTTTTGTGTTTACGGTAAAACTGGTTGAGAATGGTGAAGTAACAGAGAAAGAGAAAGGCGTAACAGCTGCCCCCTCTATTCCTGTTGACCAGTTTACCGCCACTACTGCATCCAGATCAAAGAGACCGCCGTCTGTGACTGCATCACCGCAATCTGTAAGCCTGACGAAACGAACCCAGTCCAATCCCAGAACCTCCAGATCAAACTGATCGCCTCCGGAGACTGACGGGTTTGTGGGGTCATCTCCTGTGGTGGGCATAAGACCTGCCAGACCTTCAAGTGTGGATGCGTTCCAGGGAAACGGAATCCAGTACTCACCATCCTGGCTCACCTCTACAAAGGCACATTCCTGAAAATAGCCTGAGCCTGTATCCATCACATTCTCGAAAACGGTGAAGTCTGCTCCCGGTTCATTGATGATGCTGTTGTCGGAGAACTCCAGAACTACCCAGCCGTCTTTGCCCAGTGTAAGGAGATTGTCTTCTCCGAAGGAGGGAGAGGTTGGAGTGGCACTTGGGTCAGGAGGACCAAGAATGTTATCCGGATAATATGACTGGCCATAACCGGCACCAGGTCCATACTCCACGCCGGGGGATGCATCTGCCCATGGATCAGCCGTGATGCAGAGCAGTATTAAGGATATCAGCATCATCTGGCTGTTGCAGTAAATCTGGCAGCACTACTGCCACTTACAACTGTGTAGAGCCCTGTTGTGAGGTTGGTGATATCAATTGTACAGCTACCACAGTTGTTACCTCTTGATTCAGCGGCAATTCTTCCAGAGATGTCATAGACTCTAACTGTCTCTCCGAAAGTTGCTCCTGATACTGTGATAATACTTGAGGCGGGGTTGGGAGAAACCGAAATAGAGATCTCAGTTTCAACGACTCCACCGTTTATGCCCAGCCACGACCCGGCTACTGCAATGGCAGCAGGTGAGCTGACAGAATAGGTATGAACAAGGCTTTCTGCAGTGTCATAAACTCTGACTTCACCGTTCATTCCATCGGAGATCCAGAGGTACCCGTTATCATCCACTGCCATTCCGTTGCCTCCTGAACAGAACGGATCGGATGAATCATGAAGAACAGTTCTGGTGCTCATATCAATTGAGTACACTCCCGCTCCCCAGGGATCTGAAACATACAGAATACCATTTGCTGCAACGCTGAATGCAGGGAAACCACCAACGAGAAGTTCAGTTACAGTATCACCTGTTGACAGATCAATAACCACAACGGAACCTTCATTGCTGCCGTATACGCCACTGCACGTTGCAAAAAGATGACCATTATCAATTACAAGGGACTGACAGTTTGTTCCTGCAGTGAGCGTGTCTACCACAGATCCGGTTGTGATGTTGGCAACCACCACGGATTCACCTGTTCCCCAGCCTCCGCAGGCAGCATAGAGCAAGTTGTTCTCTGTGGCCATCCATTCCGGATTCGGTCCTACTCCTGTAATTGAGGAAACTATCTGCATGGTGGCCGGATTAACGGTAGTAATGGAGTTGTTCAGTGTGGCGGTCACAGCGAGAGTGCCATCCTCCAGAGGAAGAGAAGCCCAGCAGTTCCAGCCTGAACCTATTCCAAGCTCTGTAAGGGCCCATGTGTTCATCTCGAATTTCTGAAGAGTACCTGCATCTACCCCTGAGTTTACAACGAATGCAAATCCATCATGAATGATCACGTCGTTGGGGTATGTGTGAAGAACTCCCACTGAGGGGGTAACACTTCCAGTTTCCGAGTCGATGTGTGCCAGATTCCCACCGCTGATGATCAGAGCATCCCCTGATATCAGAGCCAATAGAATCAGGCCGATTGCGAAAGAGCTCATTAAGACTCCTGTTTTCGGCCGCGTGAAAAAATGTAAGGGTATATCCCCCCACCCATCCCGCGAAGGTGAAGATAAAAACTGTGACGGCAGAAGGTCTTCTGGCTTCCGGACCACCTACTTCCGCACCTTCTCGCATTTACATGCAATGGTTTTTGCGGTTTCGTTTCCGGTTACAGCGGCGGGGCCGCGCAGGATTTTAACCTGCTTCCCTGACGCTGCCGACGGTGGTAATATATTTATCCCTGAGGAAAAAGGAGGAATCAGTGGGGGATTTTTTTAAAAGAGTTCACCGAATAGTTGCCATGATACCATCCGGTTCAGTAATGACTTATGGACAGATAGCGGGAATGATTGGAAATCT
>JAOZRM010000288.1 GCA_029940175.1 Candidatus Sabulitectum sp.
TACACTGGAACTGAACCCTGTGGTAAGTGATCTGTCTGCAGAGGCTACTGCTTCTCAGCAGCCTATATTCCTTACACAGGAAGCTCAGACAACTCTCATGATAGACGATGGTGCAACTGCTGTTATCGGCGGAATCATGAGAAGCAAAACTACTGAGCTTGAAAGAAGAATTCCAATTCTCGGGTATATCCCTCTTCTAGGAGACTGGCTGTTCACTTATACAGCAACCAACGAAGAGACAAGTGAACTGGTAATTTTTGTAACACCGCACATCATCCGGCCTTACTAGGGAAGGATATTGCTTAGAATTGGGCGGGGGATCTGGCGAAGCCAGGTTCTCCGCCCTGATTTGAAGAACGTTCGACCTACTCCGTCCAGGGTCAGGGAAGCACTCATGAACATTCTTGCACAGAGGGTGACAGGTGCTGTTGTCTGGGATCTTTTCTCAGGCAGTGGTGCATTTGGTATTGAGTGTGTCAGTTGCGGCGCCGAGAAAGCTGTTTTTGCGGATTACTCACCTGTAAATCTCAGTCGAATAAGAAAATTCTTTGAACAAAGAAATTCCCGAGACAAGTGCATTACAGTAAAGTGCAGTCTACCCTCTGATTTTGAAAAACTTATTCCCCCGGTTGATATTGTGTTTTTAGACCCCCCTTACAGTGAAACTGATATATATTCGTGGATACAGGGATTTGCCTGGGACTCTGTGGTGAAAAATGGCGGCATTGTTGTTGCTGAATCAGGCGGGATCATTTTTGATTCCAGATGGCAGCATCGAAAGTATGGCGATACCCATATACACGTACTGGAAGTTGAGAAGTGAAAGTTATTTACCCAGGTACATTTGATCCCGTGACAGCTGGTCATATTGATATTATCAGACGAGCTGCCGGCATATTTGAGGAGCTGGAGGTTGCAGTGGTGAATACCAGCTCAAAATCCATGATCTTCAGTACGGAAAAACGAATGGAACTTGTAAGAAGAGCGATACAGGAAGAAAAAATTCAGGGCGTTGTAAGTGTTTCGTCTTTTAATGGTTTACTGATTGACTACATGAACGAAAAAGATTATCTACTTTTCATAAGAGGTCTTAGAGCAAATTCAGATTTTGAATATGAGTTTCAGATGCAGCTTATGAACAGACGTCTGGCACCTGAGATTACCGGGATCTATATGATGCCTTCAGAACACAACATGTACCTTTCTTCCACTGTGGTTAAAGAGGTGGCAAAATTCGGAGGATGCCTGGATACGCTGGTCACGCCGTCTGTGAAAGAAGCACTAAAAAATTACTACCGGAGGAACTGATGTACTACGCCAAGAATGCCTCGTCTTTAGAAGGGTCTGCTACGCTGCTCTATACAGCCAGGGCTGCTTCCATGAAAGCTGCTGGTGCAGATGTTATTTCCCTTACAGCCGGTCAACCTGATTTTCCCACACCGAAAGCAGCACTGGATGCTGCAAAAAAAGCCATGGATGAGGGAAAAACTCTGTACACTCCCAGCATGGGAATAATGGAGTTAAGGCAGGCAGTTGCAGACAAGTGGAGCAAGGTACACAACCAGAACTACAAAGTAGAAAATTCAATGGTCTCATGCGGCGCTAAGCACAGTATCGCCAACATGCTGGAGGTTGTGGTTTCTCCAGGTGACAAGGTACTGCTTCCAAAACCTTACTGGGTGAGTTACCCGCAGATGGTCAGACGTCTTGGAGGAATCACTGTTTTCCCGGAGAGTCAGGGTATGCTGATCACCGGCGATGATATCAGAAAAGCTGCAGCTGCAGGAGCCAGAGGAATGATACTTAATTCACCGTGTAATCCCTCGGGTCTTGTGAATACAGCTGATTCGATGGAGGACATTGCTGCTGCTGTAAAGGAAACGGGAATCTGGGTAATTTCAGATGATATCTATGAGGACCTGTACTATGGTTCGGGAAAGGTACCTCATATTCTTTCAGCAGATCCCGATCTCAGGGATCAGGTGGCATTAATTACAGGAGTATCAAAGACGTATGCAATGACCGGCTGGCGAATTGGGTTTGCTACTGCGAACCCTGACTGGATCAAAATAGCCGGCAGGATTCAAGCACACTCTACATCAAACCCTTGCTCAATCTCTCAGTACGCTGCTCTTGCAGTTGTAAGAGGGGAAGCTGAAGCTGAGAGAATTCATATGTACAAGGCTTTTAGAAGAAGACGAGATCTGATCTGTAATCTGCTGGATGGAGTTAAGGATCTCGAATTCGAAAAACCAGAGGGTGCATTTTACGTTTATCCACGCATTAAAACAGATAAAAAAGTGAATACTGAGAATTTCTGCATTGCACTTCTTGAAAAGGGAGGGCTTGGAACAATCCCTGGAAGTGCTTTTGGCAACGAGGGATTTATAAGACTTTCTTTTGCTGCTTCAGATGATGATATTGTAGAAGCTGTGAAGAGATTGAAAGATTATTTAGAACGGGGAGATTTCATATGATAGTAACCTGCCCAAATTGTAGCAAGAAGTACCAGATATCAGAAGAGAAACTTGCAGGTAAATCAAGAAGACTTAGGTGCAAGAATTGTCGTGAGGTCTTTATTATTCATCCGCCGAAGGATGATGAAGAGAAAGCTCCATCCACAGCCTCTCCAGTTGATGAGAGAGCAGCCAGATTTGCAAGGGTTCTTGCCTCTGACATGTTGATTTA
>JAOZRM010000112.1 GCA_029940175.1 Candidatus Sabulitectum sp.
CTGGGTTTTCTGACAAAATAGAGATCAAACTTGGTGATGTAACAGATATTCCATATCCTGAAAAAAGATTTGACGGTGTCTGGGGCGAGGATACCTGGTGCTATGTTGAAGACAAGGAAAAACTCATAAGAGAAGCGGCCAGGGTACTTCGCCCCGGCGGAAAAATTGCCTTCACTGACTGGCTCATTGGACCTGCCGGCATGAATGAAGAAGATTCTGCGCGAATTTGCAACACAATGAAATTTCCTTACATGTTGAATCAGATGGACTATGAGGAGCTTCTTGAGAGGAATGGATTCGAGATAATTGAATCTGTGGATCTTACTGATACAATGGCAGAGCATATAGAGAACTACCTTGGTCAGCTTGCAGGGCAGAGGCATTTTGATGCAATGCAACTTCTGGACTGGAATTATGATGTATTCAATTTTCTTGGAGCTGAATTCACTTTCATGCTTGAGAAAGCAAAAGCCCGACAGTTCGGTCGCGGTCGCCTTGTAGCTGTGAAGAAATAAATGGAGGAGCTGTCCACAAGAGCTAAAGCTCTGTACACACAGGAGCTTGCTGACCTTTCAGCTCTTAGAGCCTCTGGAAAAAGAACTGCTGCTCTTGCGTGCAGAACATTTCCTCCTGCAGTTCTGACCGGTCTGGGACTTAGGCCGGTCAGAATACCATTTGCTACTTCTTCAGGGATGAAGCGGAAGGGTAAAACTCTTGTAAGACAGGATGTTTGCCCTCTTGTAATGGAACTGGTGGAGAATATTCAGTCTGACTGTGCCGATGTAATCATAGGTATGCATACATGTGATACTATCCGGAGGCTGTTTCAGGAGAGTGACAGATTTTCATCTATTCCGGTTCATCAGCTGCAGCTTCCGGCAACCACAGGAGAAGCCTCTTTCCGTTTCTTTAATTTGCAGGTAAAAAGAGTTTGTGATGATCTGGTGTTGAATGGTTATTCAACTGGATACAGCCCCGGCGCAGCAGCGGACTGGTACAGTAGCACCTTGGAGGCTTCGGAGTTCGTAAGGTCAAGAATGATGGTGATCCCACCAGTTGCATTGCAGTACATCCTTCATCTCTTCAGAATTGCTGATCCTTCCACGCTGAAACAAAAAATAGAGAATCTGCTTGATAACTCACCGGCGTATTCTCCAAAATTCACCCTTGTTCTGTCTGGAAGCCCTGTTTTGCCAGGTGATGATGCCGTTGCAGAAACCGTGGAGAATATGGGAGGATCTTTGATCCCCGTGAACTGCACAGGTTTTCAGATGTTTCCTTCCGGAACACCGGATGAATACTCAATCTCCTCAATTGTAAAGATGTATTTCGATTCAATGAAATGCGTTCGCTGCAGACCAAATCAAAGAACATTTGAGCACCTTTCCAGGCAGATTTCCTCAACTGGTGCTTCCGGTCTGATTGTAAAGAGCCTGGTCTTCTGTGATTTGTGGTTCACCGAAAAAGCAAGAATTAAGGAAAGGATCACAGCTCCAGTTCTGACTCTGAACACAGGTTTTTCCCAGGGAGAATCCGAAAGAACGGAAGTTAGAGTTGAAGCATTCATCCAATCTCTGGGGGTGAAAACCAGTGTATGATCCAGTTAAACAACTTACTGTGACCCAGTGGGAAGAGAGAATCAAGACTGTCCCTGATGAATTTCGTGACCAGTGCCGTTCTCTTCGAGATCTGATTCCCGGTGGCGTACCATATCTCTTCAGCCCTTATGAGTATTCATGCAAGGGTGATCTTTTGCTTCGCAGATTGAAATTCGACAGCAGTTTTTCGTCTTTGAGATTGTGGGCTTTCCTTTTCAGCGAGAAGGACAGGTTGTTTCTAGCCAAAGAAAAGGGAGAAAAAATTGTATCCCTCATGAAGGATCTGGGCCAGACTGCTATTCTGTCTTATGCATTTCCGGGACAACTTTCGTTTTATGCCGATGAGTTATGGTGGGCTCCCTGTTTTGCGGAAGAAACATATCTGCTGGATGAGGCTTCAAAACTTGGAGCAACAGAGGAGCTCTGTTATGTCAGGGCAGCTCTGGGAGCCATGGTAACAAAGGATTATTTTCCACCCCCTGATCTCTGCATTGCCGGAGTGGGCGGTTGCTGTGATGATTTCAGCGCAGTTATGCAGCTGATCGAAGGCCTTGGCATGGATGTACACTGGTGGGAGATGGTGAGTCGTCGGACGAAACCCTTGTTTACAACCATTGAAAATTACAGCAAAACCCCCTTTGGCAATGTGGAGTATCAGACAATTGCGATTGATTTTCTAAGAGAACAGTTTCAGGGGATTGTTGAAAGAATGGAAAAGCTGACTGGAACGAAGTGTACCGATGATATGCTTCGCGGCAGTGTTTCAATGTTCAATCGTCTTAGGTCTATGGTTTCCCGGTTGCGTGACCTTGTGTATACCGCCGATCGTCCCCCGCTTCCCGGGCTGGAAATGTATCTGGCAGAGTTTATCACAATACACACATGCAGTGAGCCTGTTGAGTGTTTTGCAGTTATACAGGGTCTTCTGGACACGGTGGAGGAAAGGCTGGCCGAAAGCACATCGCCACTTGAAACAGAAAAACCATACAGAGTTTACTGGATGTATCCTTCCACGGATGCCTCTCTTATTACACTTCTTGAGGATATGGGTGGATGTATCGCCGGTACTGATTATTTTATCAACCATTCATTTCTGCCACTGCGCCAGGATACTGACCCTCTTACTGCTATAGCCGAGAACTGCATGGATGACAGGCTGGTATGCAGCCCTGCTGAAAGGGTCAGACGGATAGTTGAAGATGTGAAGAAATACCGTGCAGAGGGTATTCTAATGTCGGGAATATTTGGAGCAAGCCATTGTGCCTGGGATGTCTCTGCTTTGCATGATCTTGTTCAGGAAGAGCTTGGAATACCAGTACTTGCATTTGATGTTCCCTACAGTCCAGGCAGGCTTAACGAGCAGGTTGTGAGTAGAATGCAGAGTTTTATCGAGCTCATCAGATCAAGGCGAGTTTCCGAAGAAGCTACTTCTGCGGTTATTCCAGTTGAAACTGAAACAGGCGAGGAAGTAATTTTAGACTACTTCAGGAACTCCATGTCTATCGAGGTTGACGCAGTAAGGGCAATGAAACGACATGGAAAAGGCATTGTGGGCATATACTGTGAATACACTCCCAGGGATCTTGTCATGGCTGCGGATGCTTACCCTGTATGCCTCTGTGGTGCTAACAGACGAACAATTCCAGCTGCTGAAACAGTATTACCTTCCAATCTCTGCCCGTTGATCAAATCGAGTTTTGGTTACATTCTTACAGGAAGATGTCCATTTTTTATGGTTTCCGATCTTGTTGTGGCTGAAACCACCTGTGATGGCAAGAAAAAGATGTATGAGCTTATTGCAGACAAAAAACCGCAGCACATCCTTGAGCTGACCCAGAAAGTAAATGAAGAGCAGGCCTGGCTTCACTGGTTCAATGAGGTTCGCTCTTTGAAGGAAACTCTGGAAAAAACATTCGGAACATCAATTACCGATGAGAAACTCAGAGATGCCATCGAAGTGATGAACAGAGAGAGAGGCCTGCTACGTGAGGCCATGTATCTTGGCGCAGAGAATCCTTCTGTTGTAACAGGAATGGAACTTGCAAGATTGAGATACCGGGTGAGTGGTCTTGAGCAGCATCAGAGGATGCTTTCCAGTTTTATCAGGATGGCTTCAGAAAGGAAAGCTTCAGGGAATTTTCCTCTAAGGGAAAGCTGTCCCAGGATAATTGTCTCCGGCTGTCCCATGTCTGAAGGAACGTTGAAAGTAATAGAGCTGGTTGAAGACGCCGGCGGGGTTGTGGTAGCCCAGGAGACATGCAGCGGATTAAAACCGTTATTGCCTGTTGAGGGTCATCTGTCAGGAGATCCACTGGAGGCCATAGCAAGAAAACACTTCCAGATATCCTGCTCCTGTATGACACCCAACAGTGGCCGTCTTGATCTTATCAGGAAGCTGGCAGAGGATTTCAGTGCAGATGGTGTAATTGATCTTGTGTGGCATGCATGTCATACGTACAACATAGAGGCTCATCAGGTTGGCAATTTCGTCAGAGATGATCTGGGATTATCCTATCTCAAGATTGAGACTGACTACAGTAACAGCGATAGAGAAAGACTGCTTATTAGAATTCAGACAATGCTGGAGATGATTTAATGTACTGTGGAGTAGATATTGGTTCAAGAAGTATAGAGGTTGTGCTGTTTGATGGTGCCCAGATTATTGAGACAGGAATAACTGACACAGGCCACAAACCGTGTGAGAATGCAGAGAAACTGCTTGTAAGAGTACTTGCAAGCGCAGATGTAACCAGAGAGGAGCTAAAAAGAACAGTAGCAACTGGTTATGGAAGAAACTACTTTCTGGGAGCTGATAGAACCCTTTCCGAAATTCTCTGTCATGCAGGTGGGATAGCGTACCTTTTTCCTGATGCCAGAACGGTAATTGATATAGGTGGACAGGATTCAAAAATGATAGAACTTGACACCAGCGGAAAACCGGTTGATTTCAGCATGAACGACAGGTGTGCAGCAGGCACGGGCAAATTCATAGAAATGATATCGAACTCGCTGGAAGTTGATGTATCTCAGATGCATAGCGTTGTTAAAGATCACCATGATTCCGTGGAGATCAGTACAATGTGTGCTGTATTCGCTGAAAGTGAAATGATAGGTCTTCTTCAAAGCGGAACGCCCATTCCTACCATTCTAAAGGGTGTTTTCCGTTCAGTCGCTAAAAGAACCCTTGGAATGGCCGGTAGAAATGGAATCATACCCCGGGTGGTCTTTACCGGGGGAGTAGCCATGAATCGCGGAGTGGTGGAAGCCATCATGGAAGAGACTGGTCTGGAGGTATCCGTACCCCCTGACCCCAGAATCACCGGGGCTTTAGGAGCAGCAATCGCAGCTTCCCGCTGAGCAACCTGACACCTTTACCCTCACCTTTGTTTTAGCTATCATTTGAGAGGTGTGAAGGGAGGTTGTTTTGAGATCTATGAAGGTACTCATCATTGATGATGATGTGGACTCTCTTGCCATTGCCAGATTGAGATTAAAAAAAGACGGCTACATCATCCATTCCGCAGGAGACGGACTGGAAGGCCTTGAAAGAGCCAGAGAAGTTGATCCTGATGTCATTCTTCTTGATGTACAGATGCCGGGCAAGAGCGGTTTCCAGGTTTGTGAGGATCTTAAATCTGATCCTGATCTCTGCAATATCCCTGTGGTCTTTCTCTCTGCCGCCGATGATATCAGCGAAAAAGTTAAGGGTCTTGATCTAGGTGCTGTTGATTATGTTACAAAACCTTTTGATATTTTTGAACTCCGTGCCCGAGTCAGGGCAGCCCTAAGAACCAAGCGATTGCAGGAACTGCTTCTTAAATACGGGGAGGTGGATTCACTAACGGAGATCTACAACAGACGAGTTTTGATGGAAAGACTTCAGCAGGAATGGGATCGTTCGCTCAGAAGCAATACAATCTTTTCATTCATAATGACAGATATAGATGAATTCAAAAATGTTAATGATACTTTTGGCCATCCCGTGGGCGATGATGTTCTTGAAAAAGTCGCATACAAACTTAAGAAATCCATACGAAGTGGAGATATTGTGGGTCGTTACGGTGGTGAGGAATTCGGCATAATAATGGTGAATTCCACTGTTCAGGAAGCGTTTGTAGCAGCTGACAGGTATCGTCAGGAGATCAAAAAAATTGTATTCAAGGCTAAGAAGGCGAGTTTTTCAGTAACTGCCAGTTTTGGAGTGGCTGATTCTTCTGAAAAAGACTCTTTAGACAATCTTGTTTCAGCAGCTGATTCTGCCATGTATGAAGCCAAAGAAAGCGGTAGAAATAAAGTTTGCATGTCCGACTGATTCTTTTTACATCAATACAGGAGTCATAGTGAAATCCCTTACCTTATTAGTACTCATTGCTTTGTTTGCAGGTTGTACGGACTCTGAGAGTGTTTCAGGTTCGGAAATTATTCCCGGAGAGGAACTGTTAACTCTTACCGTATCAGACACCATCGGTGTTGAACTGGGGGATTCCATATACATGTTCGGGGCCATTGAGGCACTGATGTATGATGCCAATGGGAATATTGCAGTTCTTGATATGGGAGTGGGCAATCTCAGGATCTTTTCTCCCGGTGGTGAACACATCAGAACCATAGGACGCAGAGGGAACGCTCCAGGTGAATTCCAGAGACCTCTGGGAATGGTTCTTCTTGGAAATGGACTTCTTGCTGTTATGGATCCTTGGGCAGAGGGGCTAACCGGGATAACTCCGGAATACACACAAACCGGTGTTCTAATCGACATTCACAGCAATGTTCACATGGGAATGTGCGCAGTGGATTCATCTGATTTCGTTGCACTCAGAGTTCTTGATAGTAATGCAGACGACCCTGGTATTCCAATGATCATAGGCAGATACAGTATGTCAAAGGATCCATCTGTGATCTACTGGCAGGAAGATTATTCAATTGCTTCTCTGGACGACATCTCCGGGGTTATGCGTGATTTCTCCAATCTCTACTGGACTGCGGACAGAAATTTCGGAGATGTCTATATAGCTCCCTACGAAGACAACCGATATCTGGTTTATCGCTATTCTCCTGAAGGGGTTCTGCTGAATACCATTGAACTTGAAATGGAGCAGGTTTTAAAGACAGATCATGAGATAGCAGACGAGGCTGCTTATCTCCGAGCAAGGCTCACTGCTCTGAACGGAAGAGATATGGGTATTGAAATTGAACCCTATGTCCATCGCAGATCAATAACCGGGCTTGGAATCAGCGGGGAAGGAAATCTCTGGGTTCGCAGGGGAACCCATGATGATGCTCTTCTTGATCTCTGGACACCGGAGGGAGAACTTCTACAGAGCTATACTGTTCCCGGAGCTTCACTTTCATGGAAATTCAGTTTCTGCCCTCAGGGGATTCTTGCCTATGATGAGAATCCAGAGTTCTTCCAGCGTTTGTTTATTATCTCAATGGAATAGAGCTTTCCGGATCTGTGTATCATCGCTGAACACCTAACAAAGGAGCAGTGATGAAAACCTCAATAGCAGTACTTATCCTGGCAGCAGTAGCGGCGGTTGCCTCAGCATCTTTTGAAACAGCAGTGAGCAATGTTGCAGAAATGGTCTGGAACAACAAAGTGACTGAAGCAGCAGCTCATTATGGCCTTGATGTTGTAAATGTGACCTGGGAGGACACCGGACGATATGAAGGTTCATGCTGGGGTCCCAATATCTCAGACATGACCATTCAGGTTCATCACGGTGACAGAGATTCCGAGATGCTGACCTGCATGCCTGTAATAAGGTTTCCCAATTTCCATGACCTCACAGCAGATATGAACCCGGATGAGTTTTTTCTTCTCACTGGAAATGAAAGTGGAAATGATCTTGAGCCTGTCAGTCTGACGGACTACGTAGACAACATCAGAGATTACCTTCACGACGGAGACAGCTGGGGTGGCAGGGTGAGCAGTCTTCTTGCAGAGAGAGACAGTGTTATTCTTGTCAGTGCCCAGGCAGTATTTCTACCCATAGAGGAAGATGGGATGGCAACATTTAATCCGGTTCTTTACAACTACCAGAGTTATGAGGGAAGTCCCGGAGTACTTGCAATACTTGCCACCCGTGAGGGAACCAGTGCAACTATCATAGACAACAGCTCTGAATACAATGCCGATTACTACTCCTGGGGGCAGAGGCTTTACTTCAATGAAGACGGAGAAAGAGCAAGCCTTACAGGATCCAGAATATCTGATTTCCTTGAAAACCCTGATAACCTCAGCGAACTTACAGCTGAGCACATGGAAGCTGCCGGGGAAGAGGGAATGAACATGGTGATGCTTATCCAGATACCTCTTCGGCAAAAAGAAAGGCGTGATCTGTGGTTCGAGTGTGACGATATGAGCATACAGACTGCTTGCCTCTCTGAATGTGCAGCCGAAGGCAGCTCTGATGTAGAATCAGCAGTTATCGGTCACGGAGAGCTTGAAGGGCCTTTCAGGGAAATCGATGGATTGTCAATTGTTCGTGATGAAAGATTTCCCATCAGAGTTACTGTTCAGTTCTACAAGGCAACCTCAAATGGAGTAGCCTCAGACGGTGATATTGCAGAGATCGCCGCACAGATCATTCGTGTTTACGATGATGCCAGTTATGTAGGTTCTCTGGTCTGTCCAGACGAGAAGATACTCAGACCTACAGACTGGAACCATTCCGCAGTAGAGGTTTCTCTTAGAAAACGTATATCACTTATCTGGCAATAGGAGAAACTGTCTATACCACAAAAGGCTCTGGCATATACCAGAGCCTTTTGTTATTGTGGGTGTACATCAGGAGGAGTGATAATGGAGACCTTTATTGCGGAAACGACTGTACGGTGGAGAAAGTGGCTTGAAGTAAATCACAGTACTTCTTCAGAGATCTGGCTTGTTTTCTGGAAAAGACACACCGGGAAGCAGTGCATAGCTTATGAAGCCTCTGTTGAAACAGCGATCTGTTTCGGCTGGATAGACAGCCTGATGAAAGCAATCGATGAGGATAGTTATGCGAGGAAATTCACTCCCAGAAGAGGAAAAAGCAACTGGTCTGATCTGAACAGGGAAAGAGCCCTTGATATGATGCGCTCAGGTGCAATGACAGAATCGGGAATGGATGCGGTGAAAGCGGCCAGGGAAAATGGCTCATGGTACCTGAGGCCGGCTTCTATTGAAATGCCTTCAGAACTTGAAGACGAACTGGACAATAACTCTGAAGCAGCACTTTTCTTCGCCGAGCTCGCACCGTCTTACAGAAAGCACTACATGGGCTGGGTCGATGAGGCAAAGAAAACGGAGATAAGACAAAAAAGGGCGGAGGAGGCAGTTCGTCTTCTGGCAAACCATTCAAAACTGCCTCTTAAATAAGGGTCAGATTCTTGGTTAGAAAAAGAATCTAGCCCCAATTGCGGCATCCACGTAAAACTCTGTATCAGGTATCACTGAAATACCAGCGGCTACCTCCAGAAAGATATCAATGTCATTATTTGCAAAGAGGTACTCCAGGCCAACAGGCAGTCTGCCACCAGCCACAAGATCATCACCGAAAGCCACCCAGCCACCCAGTCCGTAGTACCAGGGAAGTTGTCCTTTGGACACATTGACGTCGCCAAAGTTGTGCCACAGGTAAGTGCTGTGAACCATCAACCATTCATCTGAGAAACTCCAAGCTGCTGCTGCGTCAACAGCCTTTGTTGTGCTGAAAAAGTACTTGTAGGAAAGACCGGTTGGATTTCCTGCAATCAGCCCGATGCCTGTATCTCCTCTGCCAGGGGAGAAACTGGTTAAAACAATCATCAGTAAAGCTGTCATTTCCCTTCCTCCTTCGTTCAAAAAACCGCCGGTATCAGATACCTGACACCGGCGGATATGAATCTGGTAACAGTCTGGTTTACCGTCCGAGGTTTGTCAGGTTCTCTGCGAACATCTTTACATAATCATTGGTAGGGAAGGAACTGGCCATGGCCCTGGAGGCCAGCTCAATACTTTCATCAAGAGGCAGTGTGTACCTCATGTTCATGAATTTCTGCCTGAAAGCTGTTACTTCCTCACCAACATTTTCGTTCTTAATAATAACTCTTGCCATTAATTCAGCCAGTTCACCGAAGTCATCTTCGTTCATGCCGTATCTTGTCATCTCACTGACACCTGTACGGATACCGCTTGAGGTCAGGAAGGTGGCATCATCCGGCAGAGCCTGATAATTCACGACAATGTTATTTTCCTGAAGCCGGTCTGCAATAACAGCCCCGTCACCGTGATCAATAACACGGAGCACAACCTGATGAGTATGTGTGTATCCGTCAGCCGGATCTCCTTCAACTTTAAGACCGTTGTCCGCGAGATGCTTTGCAAAGGCTCTGGCATTGGACAGAACTTTTGTCTGGTATTCATCTTTGAAAGAATTCATTTCGTGTGTGGCCACAAGCAGACCAAGAAGTGTGGCAAGATGGTGGTTGGAAGTTGAACCGGGAAATGCTCTGCTCTTTATGTC
>JAOZRM010000289.1 GCA_029940175.1 Candidatus Sabulitectum sp.
TTTTTTTACAAAAAGGAATAGAAAGACAGAAGCAAAAGACGACATTAACGCAGGAAGAACTCTTAGCCCTGCCTCGGATGGGCCTAGAATAGCAGCAAAAATTCGCGGAAGGATAAATGCCAGAGGAGGGTGCGGCGAACTGTTAAAACTGCTTGTTACAAGATCAGAAATACTACTTTCCATGAGACCTGCTGCATACAGTTCGTCTCCCCAGAAACTTTTGCTGCCAATAAAAAGAAGTCTTAACGCCAGAGCAAGAGTAAACAAAGAAGCAGCAATCAATAGATCCTTATTGAAAAACCTTGCTCTTAAACCGTTGTCATTCAATTTGCTAAATCCCTGTGCATCAAATCAATGTAACCTGCCAGACTACTTTTCCAATCCGGTAGAGAAAGAGTGTGCGGAAGAATTTTCAGTCTAATTGACTCAGCTGCTTCCATTTTGGGTCGGTGTGCTGGAAGATGAAAATCTGAGGAAAGACAAGGCGAAATTCTATCTGCAGAATAACCTGCTATGCGGAGGGTCTCCCTTGCCAGTTCATACCTGCTGGCGGGAACCCCGCCATTAACAAGATGATATGTGCCGAACTGAAACCTCTCGACGATTTCACTAATACCTTTAGCAAGGTCAGCAGTGTAGGTGGGAGAGCCAACACAATCTCGAACAACCTTGATAGTGTCATTCATGGAAGCCTTGCGAAGAATTTTTGCTACAAACTTCATGTCCTTCATGCCTCCACCAAAAAGCCAGCTAGTCCTCACTATCCAATGATCAGGACAGAATGCTCTGACCGCTAATTCACCGTGATACTTACTTAAACCATACGTGTTCATGGGGGAAGGCAGGTCATATTCGTCGTAAGGAGAATCCTTCTCTCCATCAAAGACTGCAATGGTTGAGATGTAAACCAGAGAGATCCCAAGCCTGTTACACTCCTGAGCAACTATTTCCACTCCGATTGTATTTGTGCGAAAAGCATAGTCGCGATTAAGCTCACATCGATCCACGTTTGTTGCAGCTGCTAGAAATAGCAGAACATCCGGCTTTTCAATGCCCAGGATCTTTTTAACCATCTCCCTGTTTGATACATCACATGCTGCGTGAGGAAAGGCTTTAACCTCGCATAAACTCTGCCAGAAAGGAACCAGGTCAGATCCCAGCATGCCACCAGAGCCGAACACTATCACCTTCAACGTTTCTCCTTTCTGAAAAGAAGCTTGAACATATCAGCGATTGTTTTAAAAACTACTCCTGGTTTTGCTCCAGAAGCAGCACCGTGAAGCCTTGGCAGGTGATGAACACCAACCTGATCGATTTTGATACTAAGTCGGGATAGTTTAATCAGAATTTCAGCATCAATGAACGCACTGTCACTTTGTATGTCAATCTGATTCAGAATCCTTCTCGGAAAAAGCTTCATGGAGCAGTTAACATCTGCAACCTTAAGCCCGAAAAGAATTCGCAGCAGAACACCAAAAACCCTGGTCTGCAAAACTCTTGCAGCGGTGTCTGCACGGTTCAATCTGTAAGCTGACACTACTGAAGTTCCATCCCAGACATTTAAAAGATTCTCAAATTCAGAAAAATCGTATTGTCCATCGCCATCTGTATATGCCACTATCTCAAACCGATTTGCGGCGGCAAAACCAGTTTTTAAAGCTCCGCCATATCCAAGGTTGACCGGGTTGTGAATAACACTCACGAAAGGATAATCCTGTGCCAGCCTGTCTGCTTCAGCTGCGGTGTTGTCCGGGCTTCCATCCTCAACAATGGTTATATCAAATTCACCGGCAACCCTCTCAAGAGTCGCAATGACATTCTCAACGGTTGTTCTGATATTGCCCTCGTCGTGATACGCCGGGCAAAAAAAGGATATTGAAGGTTTGTCCATCCATTTCCGTTCATGCAAGAGACCACGGAATAATGCAAAATCACCGCCTGAATGACAAGTCGCAGAACGACTGCTGTTCACTTATTCAAAAGCTGAAAAATCATACTCTGTTAAAAATTTCGTTGAGTACCATAATAAGCGCCTCCGGGGAGAATGGCTTCTGAAGAAATCCATTTGGCCCCTCTCCTGGGAACAGACTGGTTAATTTATCTTTGCTGTATCCGCTTACCACAAGAACTGGAAATACCATTTTCATGCCTCTTAGCCTTCTAAACACTTCTGCTCCACTTAGACCTGGCATGGTTAGATCAAGCATCATTAAATCGGGGATGTCTCCTTTTCCCAGCATAGCCAGTGCTTCAGCTCCACCAGGCGCCACAACAACGTCAAAACCCATGGAAGAAAGGATTGCATGGATTGTTTCACGAACGATCTCTTCATCATCCACAACAAGAATTCTCTTGCCTGAGTGTTCTTCAGTGGTTTCAACAGGGGCTTTAACAATCTCAACCAATTCATCTTCCCTGGCCGCATGAAGGTAAACAGAGAACTCCGTTCCAATGTCAGGCTTTGAGTGAATCATTATGGCCCCGGAATGACCTCTTACAATACCGAGAACTGCTGCAAGGCCGAGACCCCTGCCGGTTTGCTTGGTTGAATAAAACGGGTCAAATATCCGAGTAAGAGTTTCAGCATCAATACCTGCACCAGTATCTCTGACCTTTAGAAGAAGAAAATCGCCATCGTCAGGAGATTCCTCAAGCAGATTGTCCCTG
>JAOZRM010000113.1 GCA_029940175.1 Candidatus Sabulitectum sp.
TGAGTCGGAATACCATGTAACCGGCGCCAGTAATATGGCCTGCGTCTTTAAGCTCAGTGAAAATCGTGGATAGAACCATCGGATCATAATCTAAATCAGGAAAAGAATCATAACCGAATTCCTTTCCGGAATACCTACTTTTAAGGTATTCTAAGAAATCCGCTATGAGCTGTTCTTTCTCCTCAAGAGGAAGATAAAGAAAATCATCGCGAGAACATTTTTTTCTTATATTATTTTTTCTTCCAAATATCTTACTGAGAAATGCCATGATACTTTTCCTTGTTTCTGTTTTGGGTTACAAATAATTTGCCTGGATGAACTGTTTACCATAACCTCGTTCATTATCTTGACGGGATTTCAATAACTGTCTTCTTTCCTGGAATTTTCGTGCAAACAATGGTAACGCACACATTGCCCTCACCAGCATCGCCAAAAACCGATGTTGCATAGAACAATGTCTTGAGGAGTCGTTTCTCCTCCAGCCACTCAGTTACAAGAGAGGAATCACGCGCATTCCCTGTTAACACCTCAAATAGACAATCGGAAATATCGACATTCGGAATAAAATAGTTGACGACGTGTCGGGCATAGTCGTTTTTAACAATCCCTTTATCATGGACCGCAGCAATTGCAACGACATCCTCGTTGCTGAGGGCTGCAATCTCGTCATGGTTCATGTTTCGTATAAACTGTGCATCGTTCATCACTTTCTCCTATTCTTGCAAACGAGGCAGGACTGCCAGTTGCAGCTCTTATTCTGACTCCGCCGATTCAACCATTTGAACATTATTCTGCGCACTATGAAGTAGTATACCTTCAACATGCTGCTGTTGCCAGAGGCACCGTAATAATTCCAGTGTTCATGTAGCTTCTGTCGCAGTCTCTTCATGATGACTGCGGTTTTGTGCTTGTTTCACTCTGCTTATATCATTTTTCGGATATTGGCCAGTTCGACTTGGCGTAAAATTCAGTTTAGAGGATCGCCAATGTAAATGAATCCTTGAAATGACTCCAGATCTATTTTGCACACAGTGTCTGCAATAATCTTCTTCCGGGGAAGGCCATGGGCGGTCAAGGATTATTGATGGGGCTTTCTTTGCAGGAGGTTCTTCAGGTCTTCAAAGATTTCGATTATGGGTGAATTGAGAATAGCTTCTTTGTAGTGGTTGTTTTCAATGCTGTTGATGTGGTTTTGCAGTAGGGTTTCAGCTTTTTGGAAGATCTCTTTGCTTTCTTTTGGTTTGTTCTGCTGGTGCAGGCATTTTGCCAGTGAGGCAAGAAGGCCGATTTCCTGCAGGGTGGGGGCTTCCCCCAGATCTTTTGTTGCAGCTGTGAGCTTTTGTTCAGCTTCTTTCAGTGCCATGGCTTTATTGATGTTCGGATTGTTAAGTTGCTCCATGCCCCGGAAGCCTTGAAGTAATCTCATTTTCGAAGTGCTAAGGTCTTTTATGTTTTCATCGGCTTCAAGTTGAGTGAGCTTGATCGCCGCTTCTTCGAACTCTTCAGTTTTGATCAGCAGACCGATAAAGTCTATTTTTGTGGTCATGGCCATATGGGCAATGCCCAGTTCTTCAGCAATATCAATTGATCTTGTGAAGTTGCTTTTAGCATTGCTGTAATTTTTGTCTTCATTGTCCAGCTCAGCCAGATAGTAGTATGCCCATATGGAGAACACTTTAATACCAGTGGTTTCCACCAGTTTGAGAACACGCTGGCAATAGTCTCTGGCAAGGCTGTACTGCATAGCAGAGTAGTGTGTCTCACAAAGATTCAAGTATGCAACCATTATTGAGTGGGTATCGCCTACCTCTGTTACTATTTTCAGACCATCGTTAAGCAGATTGATCCTGGTTTCATACTTGCTGGTCAGGCGCAGGGATACGGCAGTGTTAAGCAGTGCTCTTCCCTCACCGATCTTATCGGAAAGCTCTTTGTAGAGGGCAATGGCCTTTAAACACATCTCAGTGTTCTCGGCCTGCGGTCTTTTTTCCTGAGCGATGATACCATACATCATATAGTAATCCGCCAGCAGTTCTTTTCTGATATTGCCTTCATTAATTGTTTGAATCTTCGTGAAAGCTTCATCCATGAGTTTGAGGCCCTTATCGCCCAGGTCCAGCAAGTCCTGCATATAGGCTGTTTGAATAATAGACTGTACAGTTTTTTTGCCTTGCGGAAGAAAATGCATGGCTTCATCATAGCGGCTGAGGGCAGCGCTGTAATCACCTTTTTTTGCCCGGAGCAGTGCCTCCTGAAAACGGGCATTCCCGATCTGTTCGTCGTTGATGGCTAAAGTCTCGGCTTCTTTTAGAACAAGTGATGCTTTGTCATAGTCTGTAAAAAGGCTGCTTATAGTACCCAGCTCCAATCTTGCCAGGTAAGCTTCCTCTTTGTTCTCTTTAGATATATCAGCAAACAGCATGTACTGATTCAGCCAGCGGTAAGCTTCCAGGATTGCGCCTTTTGCTTTTGTCTGCGTTGCGGCCATCAGGGCAAAATGCCTGGCTTTCTCTGCATTCAGGCTGTCGCAGTAGTGGTGGGCGGTTAATGGGATGACTGTTTCGTTTCCACTGCTAAACATCTCTTCATAATACTGGCCGAATCTTGACTGGAGCGATTTGCGGATTCCAAGAGAGAGTTCATTGTAGAGGAAGGTGCGCATGGTGTCGTGGATGAACTGGTACTTCAGGGATGAGCCCAATAGCTTTTCCTGAATAAGCCCTTTTTTCAGGGGCTTTTCCAGAGCTCTTGCTATTGCCAGCTGGTCTCTATGGAGGACTGCACCGATCGGTTCCAGCGAGAATGTACCACCGGGCATCATTGAACCTACGCACAGAACCTCTTTCTGGTCACTGCTCAGGTCTTTGAGTCTTTCTTCCATCAGTGCAGATATTGAAGCGGGTAAAGACATATCATTTGGAATCTGATATGCCCATCCTCCGTCTACTGATGGTTCAATTGCTCCGCTGTTCCTGAGAGAGAGTAAAAGCTCCTTAAGATAGAGTGGATTGCCGCTGCATTGTTTTACCAGTTTTTGCAGAATGTCTTTGGGAATCTTCGGGTCACGGAGGGCAAACATTACCATGTGTCTGGTGTATTCCTGATCAAGAGCTTTAAGCCTTATTATTTTGTACAGGGCAATGCCGGACAGGTCTTTTAACTTCTTCTCTATTTCCGGAAAGTTCTCTGTGGGAGCTCTCATAGTGGTCAGAAAGAGTATTGGCACATCTGTTGCTGCTCTAGCCAGGTATGCAAGCAGATCGAAGTCATGCTCTGATATCCAATGCAGGTTATCTGTGGTGAAAATTACAGGTTGCCTGGATGCTATCCATTTCATGATCTGCGAGATCTCTGAAAACATTTTCAGCCGGAGTATGCTGTCTTTGTCTGTTTCTGGTACTGGTGCAGTGCTCAGGTTGAGGTTCTGGAATAATTCGGCTGTTTGCGGCAGCAGATCCGGCAGTGTCTTCCGGAGGTCGACAAGGTCACCTTCCGGAAGTGTGCTGAGGTAATCACTGAGTGGATCAGTTATAAGCAGGTACGGTCTGTCTGTACCAAGCTCATCACATCTGGTATTCATTATTTTGCAGTTCTTAAAACTGGAGTAGTGTTCAAGTTCATCAGCCAGTCTGGTTTTGCCTACTCCCGGCTCACCGGCGATAACTACGAAGTTTCCCCTGCCTGTAACTGTATCGTTAAGAGTATTACGAAGCTCTGTGAGTTCTTCACTTCTGCCCACAAAGTGTTCAAATGTTATGCTTTTCTTCGTCTCTTCTTTTTTATGGTCTTCGTAGAAGGAGACTCTGCCTCGCCCACCCTTTTTTGCCTGATATAGGGCTTTGTCTGCCCGGTCCAGAATGTCCGCAAGATGGTGATCCGCTGGCTTGCTTTCGGCTACTCCTACGGAAAGCCCGATCTCCATTCCTTCCGGGAACACTTCCCGCTGAAGGGCCTGCAGAATTCTCTCACCCTGGTTCACTGCTTTAAGCTGTTCTGTGCCCGGCATGACAATTACAAATTCATCTCCGCCGTAGCGGAGAAGAGTATCTGTGCTTCTTTTGTTTCTGGAAAGAATGTTGGCAACTCTTCTGATAACACTGTCACCTTCAAGATGCCCGAACACATCATTAACAAGCTTGAAATGATCAATGTCTATTATTGTAAGAGACCATGTCTCATTCTCATTCGCTTTGTTTGAGAACTGGTTATCCAGTTCATCCATGATATCACGGGTATGAAGACCTGTTAGGTGGTCGCGCTTGTCTTTCGTTGTCATTTACCTTCCCTCTTAAAGATAAGCTTGAAGATATTCCCAAGCGGGGTGGTAAGCAATGGAGGTGCTGCCCTGCCAGTTTCATTTTCATGAGTCACTGTATGCCTAGTGTATGCAAATCCCAGGTTCAACTTTGGTTTTACACAAAATCGGATTCTTGTTTCTTTTGGAAATGGTTATTAAAGGCAGATAAATTTGCCAGAATTTACAAGATTCTAAACTGGTTGAAACCAAGAGGAGAAAGCTTTATTGACGGCCCTAGCTTCAATATTCTATTTCCGGGAAACTGGTATTCACTTGAAGGGAAGATCAATGAAGTATCTACTGGCTTTAACAACTTTGTTCGTGATGAATGGTTTTGCAGCGTCAGATCTGAACATTACTCCTGCTGACGACGGCACAGATATTCTGTGGCTATCCTGGACTACTTCTGAAGACATCGGAATTGTGTGTAGATATGACGGACCTACTTTTCTTACCGGCCGTGTTTTTCCGTACTGCCAGGACGGAGTATCATCAACGATCACTGAAGATCCTTCCGGCGGGGTGCACCTGATGTTTTCAAAGCGCGATACCCTGCTTTCTCTTGATCCATCAGGAGCCATGGATACCGAGGATATGATCTCTTTCGAAGAGATGTCGGAGTTCTGCAGAACTGGGCTTCTCCGAAGAAGCACCAACCCTGCTTTGGGTCTGCTGGGAATGTACAGAGCTACTTACACCAGCAGCGGAGCCATCTTTCACTGGCAGACCAGCGAATACACCGTTTCGGAATCGGGATTAATCACCATGGGTGATTCCCTTATACTGGAGGATCCCTACCCTGTGAGGGGATCAGATTACATGAGTGACTTCATGTTCATTGTGTATCCGGTGATGAATGCATCGGGATATCCTGTTATGGCAACAAGACAGTATGTTCCAGGCGGGCCTATGCCACCCACCCCGGCGTCCTGGTGAATAGCTACCCTCTGCCACAACACAACAGCATCTGCCGTTTATCTTACTGCTGACACCCTTACCTGGTCTACAAACGAAAATGAGAGTCCCCAGTTGATCACATCAGGTTCCTGCACTTCAAATGCAATCTTCCTCTGGAGTGACTCAACTGAAACTGTGTATTATTCCCTTCACGATTGCGAAACAGGAATCGTTTCTACTATGCCATATACCGGGGAAGCGCCCAGTCCTTTTGGAGGGGCCTGCATTTCTGCAGACCCTGATGACCCTGGAATGCTTCTGGTATGGAGCAATGGCACAGACATCGTATGCCGTCACTACGAGAACGGCTGGAGTGACTATACTTATGTGGTAGCAGGGAGCGTGTCCGGTGTCTTCAATGGAAGCATTTCTGTGTGCAGCACGCAGGACGGCTACTGGGTGGCATACTTCACAGTTAGCGACCCTGATCCCGTGGTTTTCTTTGTAGACAGAGACGATGTTACTTCTATTGGAACACACACGGCAGGCGTTGATCCGATTTCTATTACTGCCTTCCCCAACCCTTTCCGGGAAGCACTCTCTGTGCAGCTGAACGGCAATGGTGCTGATGAGTCATTCCACGCAATGCTTTTCGACCACACTGGCAGGATCGCCAGAGAGGAAACATCCACCGGGGGTACACTGCTGTGGAACACCGCGGATCTTCCTGTGGGGGGCTTCCTCCTGCGGGTAACAGCCGGAAACAATGTATACACTCGAAAAGCAGTTCTTGTGAGGTAACCGGTTCTATTACCTTATCCGGAGAAAGCACAGATAAGATTCCGGAGCAAAGACCGCTCTGTTCATAAAACTCCTGATCTACCGGGTGATCCTTCTCGACCGGAATTCAAGAGGAATCAACCCTGAGAAAGAGCTACAGGAACAGAAAGCAAATATACCGCTTCTTTGCTACCCTTTTGCACCATTCATACCATGGATCTAGCATAGGTATATATACCTATGATAGAACATGCTGGTTAATAATAGTCTTGACTGTACTTGGCGTATTCGATTTCCAAGGTGATTAGCTTGTCTGAGAGTTCTCTGAACTTTGTGTAATTCTCCATTTCCCTTTGTACTTGTTCCACATCACTGTTTCTGATGTACAGGGTGTGGCCTTTGCCCATGTGGCTGAAGCTGAGGTGGTGGTATTCACCTCCGTGGAATCTGGTCTGGATGGTGCGGGAGCCCGGGTGAAGGTTGCCCAGGCTGGTGATCTCCTGTTTTACTGCTTTGATCTCTTTAAGACTTTAAGCTCCTTTTCTATATGTGCAATAAAGTGTGTATCGACTTCATCGAGAGCATTCATTTGCAGCTGTTTGTATTGCTGATATTCAGCGTGAGCCTTGGTGAGTGCCTGATCCCTGCTGATTTGTCCAGCATGGGTAAGGATGTCTCTGCCGGTTATTGAAAGGAACTGCTGTAATCGATCTATCCAATCCTGCATATGCATTACGATTTTGTTCATGGCCTGAATCTCTGCAAGCTCAAGATAGGCAGTTACTATGCGATTGAGCAGGTGAAGCTCATCCTCACTGAGGTAGTTTTTTGCGATTTCAACATCTCGCTTGAGTAGTCTGTTTCCAGGATAGTTGGTGACACCCATATTTACCCTGTTTGCATCTGCTCGTTCATAGATGATTTCCGCCGCAGTGTGTCCGTGTGCTGCCCAATGCATCTGATTTTGTACTTTAGCAAAAAACTCCTGTGACACATCCGCGTGGGGATTGTAATCAATGCTACTGGCATAAATAGCGAGTACCTTGCGCCAGAAAACTTTTTCGGATGAACGAATATCTCGAATACGAGCCAGTAGCTCTTCAAAATAGCGACTGTTCCCATCTTCCTTCAGGCGCTTGTCGTCCATTGTAAAACCTTTGAGCAGATATTCATTGAGACGCTGTGTAGCCCATATCCGGAACTTGGTACCCCGTTGACTTTTTACCCGATATCCGACGGAAATTATGACATCCAGGTTAAAGTAGTCAACCTGATACTTCTTACCATCTGCTGCAGTTGTTGCAAATTCTGCAACAACTGAATCCCGTTCTAACTCGCCCTCGGTAAACACATTATTTATGTGACGCGAAATGACTGATTTATCCCGCTGAAAAAGCTCTGCCATCTGCTTGAGAGACAGCCAAACGGTGGTGCCATCGGTTTGCACATCCATCCGAAAGTTCCCGGAATCAAGCTCGTAGAAAAGAACCTCTGTATGGACATGATCAGACGAATGTTCAGGGCTGTCTGCTGAATGCTGAGTATTTATTATATCATAATTCATGATTTGTCCTTATCTTGCTTCCAGGTCAATATTTCAAGTCGGGTTTCGGTGACTCTTATGCAAAATATACGCAAGTGGAAAATGTTTCACACAGCTGGGGATTTTCCTGTTTCCCTCCGCTTCTGTCCACTTTGTGTTCAGGATTCTTTCTGGAAAATTGAAATGGTTTGTCTTGAAAGTATTTATGGTGCCTTCTCCCTGGTTACTTCCCAATGTCCACCTTTTTGTGGACCAACGTATTTCAGCTACCTCTGCCAGAGTCATTTTCGGGTTTGCGGCAAGTAACTCCAGAAGTTTTCACCGAAGTTTTTACTATAGTGTCATCGTAGTAGAAAGTGTAGTTCAGTCGAATTCAAAAACTCCACTGTATCAGCCGGGGTGTGCAAAGCTTGAATCTGTCTTTAGATTTAACAGATGTCCCCTGGATAAGTCAATAATTAGATCAGGTATTCTGGTTCACAACTGGATATGTAAAATAAGTGGAGGAATAATGAAAAGCAGTTTGATCCTTGTTGTTTTCCTGCTGTTGATTGCCTGTGGCGGCACTGACGAAGACTCCACGATTGATGTAACACAGCAGACTGGTTCCGCCCTGCTGGTGGACTCTGTTACTGCAGAATGGGTGGAGTACCTGCAGTCCAGTGATGAAGGGTTATGGGAGGGCAGTGCAGAGCATCTGATTGTCTGTGGTTTTGCTGGCAAACTGACTGATTATGAAGCGATGGATCCGATTGTTTACAAACCTTATCAACTGTGTACCTCCGGGGATACTGTTTTTGTAACTGATGCAGCAACTCAGGAAATAGTTGCATTGAACAGCGCAGGAGAGTTGTTGTGGAAAGCTGGAGGTGAAGGAGAGGCGCCTGGGCATTTCCCCCGTGTATCAACACTGGCGGTTTCCTCAAGATACGTAGCTGCCTCCAATTACTATCTTGGCAGAATTGAGTTTTTCAACAGGGATGGTTCCTTCTCACACAGTCTGACCTTTGCCGGGGCGGAAGACATAGCTGCCATTGATGACACTACTTTTGCAGTTGCTTCCCACCGGGAGCCCGGGGGATCCATTCATATTCTAGACAGTGAAGAAGGTATTGTCAGGTCATTTGGTGAAGCAGAGATAATTCATCTTAATGATGTACCCAGGATGGACCTTATGCTTTTGTGTGTAAGCAATGACAACAGAATAGTGGTATTCAACAGATATGAGGGATTGCTTGCCATATACGATCTTATCACAGAAGAATGTATCTACAGAGGAAGCAGAACATACCCTGCAATAACTCCGGCACCAGTTTCTATCGCAGCTGCCAATGGACAGATACAAAGGATGTTTTTCCCTGTAGGAGCAAACCCTTTCCTGGGCCCGGAGGGGATGCTGAATATTGTCATCACCGGTTATCAGAACGATGGTTCATTTTTCGACGACCCGGAGAACGCTGATTTTGCACCTATAACAGCAATTGACAGATACGACTGGGACGGGAATTACCTGGATTCCTACTGTCTGTCGGATTCAAGCCTGAGTAGTACTGCTCTGCTCCCTGGAAATCAACTTGTTGTTAAGAATTACTCTGCAGGAGAGCTGATTCTCTACGATCTGCAGGACTGATCTATCCGAAGTGTGTAAATCCCAGATTGAACTTTGGATATACACAAAAACAGGAATATTACATAAGTCGTACGAGATACGTGAGAGTCTGCACAAAAGATGTTTGACTATGTGATGATCGTGCCTTGTTTTTGTGGCAGCAGGTCATGAAATATATTGGCGGTTAGGGAAAACCTTTAAGTCAGGAATTACTCGCTGTTCATTACTGCAACAATTGCATCTCGTAGATCTGAAACCATAAATGGTTTTGCAAGCTTTCCGGAAAAACCGTAAGTGCTGTAATCTGCCATTATCGGACCTGATGAATAGCCACTTGATACTATTACTTTTGCCTCGGGGTGGATCTTAAACAGTTCTCCGATTGTTTCTTTTCCGCCTTTCCCTCCGCGTATCGTAAGGTCCATGATCACAAGATCGAAGGGATTGCCGGTCTTCATAGCTTCTGTGTATTTCTTCAGTGCCTCATCACCATGAACTGCAGTGTCGGTGGTATGCCCAAGGCGCTCCAGTAGCTGTGAGCCTACATCTCTTACTATTTCTTCATCGTCCATAAGTAGAATATGGAATGAAGACCTCTGCCCTGTTTTGTCATGGGTTATGCCTGCTTTCCGAGCATCCTCTCTTGCAGCATCAGGCATGGCGGGGAGTATAACGGTAAATGTTGTGCCTGTGTTGGGCTCTGAAGTTACACTGATATGCCCGTTATGCTGCTTGATTATGCTGTAGACTATT
>JAOZRM010000290.1 GCA_029940175.1 Candidatus Sabulitectum sp.
ACCCGTTGACTTTTGTTTCCGAAGACGGCAATTTCAGGATTCACTACACAACGACCGGAGCCGATGCAACAACTCTTTCTTACGCCCAGAACATTGCAGAATTCATGGACTTTGCATGGGAAGAAGAATGCAACACTATGGGATATTTCAATCCTCCCCCTGACAACAATGTTGGTGGAGACAACCTTTATGACATTTACATTGCTCATCTCACTGGTGGTACCCTTGGATACACCACAAGCAGTGGAGAATACAAACCATCAGATTCAACTCATTCATGCAGTGCAAGTCACATAGTCATGGGTACAGGTCTTAATGACGATTGGCAGAGAGTGACTTCAGCTCACGAGTTCCAGCATGCTATTCAGATGTCCTATGATTATGAGGAACCCACCTGGTTCATGGAGAACTGCGCAGTCTGGATGGAGGATCAGCTCTGGGACGACATAAATGACTATCTCAGTTATTACTACGAAGGCGCAATAAGAAAACCTTACCGTGGCATTGATGGTGGTGCTATGTACTGGTACGGCGCCAGCTACTGGCCCAGAATGATGGGGCTCATGTTCGGTATTGATGCTGTAAGAGAAGTATGGGAGAACTGTGCTGCAACAGCCGGTGCCAACATGTGGGATGCTCAGGAACAGATGTTCGAATCTCATGGAATCTCTTTTGAGCAAGGATTCATGCTTTACGGCTTGTGGCGCTACATGGTTGGTCCAAACTATGGCAGCACTTTTAATCTTTTCGATGAGGAAGCAGATACCTGGGGAACACCTATGGTGTTTTCCTGGCATAACTTCACAACACTTCCAGCCAGCGGAGATCAGGGAGAATACTCCCAGTATTACCTTGATACAAAGGGAATCGCATGGATCAAGGTTGATCTTTCTAGTTACCAGGGTGGATGGGTTCAGATGGATTTTGACGGCAGAGATTACTTCGAGTGGAATCTCGGAGCTATTCTTCTCAGCGACACTGACTTCCAGTTCGTATGGTATGACTGTGATCCCTCAACCGGAGAAAAAACTCTTTCAGTACCCACAGATGGATGGGATACTGTTGTTTTCTTCCCGGCCTTCATGGCTGAAACTTCCTTCACTGCAAACTTCGTGTTTGACATAGCATACACTGCAGGAATTGAAGAGGGAACTTCGCTTACAGCAACAGAGATTAACATCGGGTCTAACCCCATGGTGGCCGGTACTGCAATCGACTTCAGTATTCCATCAGCAGGTCATGCCGATCTTTCTATGATTGATATGACAGGTCGCAGGGTTTCAACACTGTTCAGTGGTGTTGCCGACCAGGGACTTCATACGGTTGAATTCCAGGGCGAGCTTGCTGCAGGAGCATACTACGTTGTTCTCAGACATGAGAACTCTGTAGAAGCTTCCAGAGTATCCGTACTCAGATAGTATCTACGATGATAAATCAGAGTGCCCGGTGTAAAACCGGGCACTTTTTTCAAGGAGCCATCTTTTTTCTTCTGATCCTTATCATGATCGGCGTGGGATGCAATGGTGAACCTGCGTCCTCTCGAAGAGCTTTTCAATTGCCGGAATCAGGAGCAACCACAATACTAATCCAGTTTCAAGACCCCGGAACAGATAATACAATGCCTGAAGCAGCGCTGGGGCTTGCTTCAACATCCGGTGGACGGTTTCACGGAGCTTCAGAAAGCATTGACTGTTTTCGAATGATAGCTTCACAAGCGGACAGCGCCGGAAAACTTCTTTTTGTGATAATTCCTGAAGGAGAACCTTTTTCAGGCAATAGGGATCACCTTGTTATCTGGATTGATTTCAGGGGAATTCCAGTTTCTGTAAGCCCTGATCTGGATTCAAGCCTTCTTGCGGACAGCTTGTGGGAAAACCCCATTGTGCGCCAGCAGACAATCCTTGATCTTGTGATTTTCTACAAACCTGACATGGTTCTTCAGATGATCCCCGATAACACAGGCTACCTTGATATCACCGGATTCTGGAGTGAACATGGTGCAGAAAATGATATTTCGACTGCTCTGTTCTCATTGCCTTTAGAGAATGCCAGATACCGGGGCTGGGGAATATTCACCGGTAAGGGAGTTAAGAACAATTTAATTGAGGGGATGGATCTGCCCGGCTTCATGGCCACTTTCCAGATGATATCAGGAATGAACTGGAACACAGACGAATCCGGTTACCCGGCAATGCAGGCGTTTTACAACACGGAGACTGAATGAAACTTAAAGAACTGATTGACCGGTCCATAAACTGGGGTGCAGATCTGCCGGCAACACCATGGCAACTTGCCGCAGTATTTGCTGTTACTGTTATTGCAAGGAACCTTATGGAAGCGCTTTCTCTTGGAATTGTGTTCCCGGCACCATCTTTTGTGCTGCACTTTCCAGTTGCTTACGTGTTTCCACTGCTCACACTTGTATTTGTTATGAAAGTGTTCAGCGGATACAACGCGGCCAAGCTTCTTAAAATAATGGTTCTCGCGTGGTCCCTGACTCTTCTACCACCAATCATAGACAAACTGGTGGGAACATCTTCCGAGATCGGCTATTTCCCCCTTGTGCGAAGTAACGCAGTCTGGTTCTTTCTGAATTTTTTCAACCCTGCGGT
>JAOZRM010000114.1 GCA_029940175.1 Candidatus Sabulitectum sp.
TGTATCTCTCCAACAACTCCCTGACCAGTTCACTAAGGTTCTTCCCATCAGCCTTTGCCAGCTGGCTTGCCTTGTTCTTCAAGCCTTGATCAACCCTGATAATCATCTGCGTTGTCACTTTTCACCTCTCATAATCCACAACCAGCTCTGCCGTACGCAATATGCAATACTTGTATATATAAGTTATACGTATATCCAGTTAATGTCAATCCGCAGAAAAGCAGGAAGTGCCAAAATATCAGAACACTGTCTTGCTTCAATTGTTCTTAGACTGTTTTTCAGGCCTGCCTCTCAGCAGGAACATCCTCATTTCCCAGCAACCACTTCCATGCTGGAATTATGTCTATCTTGCCACTATACGTTTCAATTGTTTCTTCATCATGAAGAGAAATGACAGTGCTACTTGAAAGCTTCAGTTCTTCCATTGCTTCACTAAGTGCCCTAATCTCTCGATCCCGAGTTTTCAAGTTTGTTAAGTCTGCACACACTTGGATGAGTTCAAACACAGTGTTTGTTTCCGGATCACCTGTAATGAAATCAACTTCATGTTTGCTGTTTGTGATATAGTAACTGATCGAGGCATTGCGACGGGAGTAAAATCGTTTTCTTAAATTCAAAAAGACACAGTTTTCCAGTCTCGATCCCAGATTTGAAACTCCAGCAGATGAGACAGAAAAAGACAAACCGGGATCGATGGTGTAAATCTTCCTGGGGTTAACCTCTCTGACTCTTAAAGATCTGTTGAATACAGAAATTGGAAACAAAAGAAAAGCGTCCTCAAAATGTGCAACAAGGTTATACAGCATTTCTTTACCCACTGAGATTCCTCTTGATTTAAAATCGTTATGAATTCTGTTAACTGAAAACAGTGAACCTGAGTTTTGCAGAAGCATTCGGGCAAAAGATCTTACTGCATTGATATTCTTTATTGAGTACCGCTCAATAATGTCTCTTACTAAAACCAGCTCAACATAATCCTGCAAAACTTGATTTCTTTGAAAATCATTAATTGATTGAATCCCTGGAAAACCACCCTGGTCAAGATACTTTTTGAATAGATCTTCCATATCATAAACTGTTTTTCCCGGAGGGAATTCTGATGGCAGTTCTATTTCATGGAAAAGCAGGAATTCTTTAAAACTCAATGGAAACAGCTCTCTGGCAAATCCCCTCCCTCTGAATTCGGTTGCCACTTCTGTAGAAAGCAATTTTGCTGAAGAGCCGGTAACATAAAGACTGGCGCTGGGGTTATCTGTTATTCTCCGGGCAAACCGGCTCCATCCGGAAATACTCTGAATCTCATCAAAAAACAGATGAAAGCTTCCCTCCCTGGCCTGTGGACTGATCCGAAAGAAAGCATCCAGCAGATCTGACAGAATCTCAGGCCCGTATGGATGTAATCTGTCGTCTTCAAGATTCAAGTATAAAATCGTTGAAGGATCCACTCCATCTGAAATCAGTTTGTTTATGTGCTGAAACAAGCGAAAAGTTTTGCCTGTTCGTCTCATTCCAATAACAACCGATGCCATGCCAGCTACTGGACTGATATCCAATATGCGAGGCCTGAGCTCAGGAATTGGCTGAAACAACGAATCTGCTACGAATTGTTCTATGTGATTCACAATGTTTCCTTTCTACAAGGAAACATTACCTCAATTGTGCACTTGCGTCAAGGGAATATAGACAAGTGACAAGGTTTGTAAGGGGATACCACCTTTATATCACTTTGTGACAAATCCTAGGAGCGTGACTGACAATGGGCGTTGAGTAGAAAGGCTTTACGGTCGAGTTAGAATTCTTGGAGATTTGAGGAGAAAGCAACAGGGCCTATACCTGAAAGTGTCCCGGGTGTTAGCACGGAATAGCACCGCTATTTGACAATAATCTACGAGGAAAGCAAAGAAGCCAATACCAGCATGCGTCCCGGCGACAGTACGGATTATAGCCGATTGTGGAACCTTTATACCGATGCTGCATTCTCGGTCACGCTCCTAGAATGGGAATGTAACAAGAACTATTGAATCTGCTGCAAGTGCGACCATGCCTCTTTCTCCTCCGGCCGGTTCCAGTCTTCTCCGAGTGGGGTCTCGCTGAGAATAACACTCTGCAAATTCCCAATACAATTTGTTATTTAATCTGCCGAAACAGTCTTGGAAGCTGTTCAATCATATACAAGGGCAATGAGAGAAGATCACATTCAACCTGCACAGTTGTACCGGCTTGAGCAAGCCCGTGACTTATGTGCTGCAGAGATGGTGGGTTAAGATCGAAACGCACCGCTTTGGCGCATTTCTTCTGGGAAACAAACTGAAGTAGAGATTTTAGAGATCCGCTTTTTCCGGCCTTCACTTCAACCGGCACAATTGACTGGTCAAGCTGAATCAGAAAATCAACCTCTGCATTTGCCCCTCTTCCCTCTCGCAACCAGTAAGTGAGTGACTTGGAACTTGATGTCCTGCCCATGCTGCAAAGATGCTGGGCAATAAACTGTTCTGCAATTTTTCCTTTGTTTATAAATGAGACAGTCTGTAACTCTTCCAGCGACATTCTGGTAACTCCACACATGTAATTAACTAAACCGCAATCCAGAAAGTAAGGCTTGAATATGCGTTCATTAATTGTGGCTCCCAAAGGCAATCCCGCCCCATCAGTGTGGCATGCTTTCAGTATCAACTGGGCTTTCACCAGCAACTCTAGAGCTGTACGAACATCCCGTGCATGTGAATCAGGGCTGACTCGAAAGTACTTGAACTTTTCACCAATTCCTCGGGGCACATACTCAAATATCCTGTGGATCATCTGCAGAGCAGACCTGCGGGAATACTTGGCAAAATCGTCTTTGTATGTTTCCGTAATAGATGCATGAACATCTGTTACAAGACATAAATCCTCATCTGATTCAATATATCGCTGCACAGCTTCTGGCATACCACCTGTAAGAAAAAACTTCCTCTGCAGCTCCAAAAGCCGGGTATGTGCAGTACCAGGGAAAATGTCACCAATCTGATATGTTCTTAGAAGAGAAAGAAGATCATCCTGAGACATTGCCTCAAGTACTTCTTCAAAACTCATGGGATAAAGAAAGAGATACTGTATTCTTCCCACCGGCATGGAGAAACTGTGTTTTGCCAGGGTGAACTCCAAGAGAGAACCAGCTGCAATCAGAGGGATATGAGGGTACTCCTCGAAAAAGTAGCGTAAAGATTGAATAGCTTCGGGAATGGCTTGTATCTCATCAAGAAAGATGAGATCTTTTCCTGTGCGAATATTGCCCTTCCCGCAAAGATATTCCAACTCATGAATGATTCTGCCAGGATCATTTGTTTTGAACACAGAAACCAGATTGTTATGCCGCTCCAGATTGACTTCATGTAAATTAAGATCATTGTTTTCTGCGAACTGCCGAACCAAAGTTGATTTTCCAACCTGTCTTGCGCCGCGTATAACAAGAGGTTTTCTGGATGATGCTCCCAACCAGCGGAGTAATTCCCCCTGAGCAAATCGTTTCATTCATCACCTCAAGATCTCATGAAAGGCTATAACATGCCCTTATTTTCACCACCTGTTGTATATATCATACCCTTATTATGTACACTATGCAATATTTCAGTTTTGCTGAATACCTATCTTTCATCCATTTTTCAAAAATAGTAGAAGCAAGAAGGCTGCTGCGACAGCAGGCGGAAGCTTTAGCTTCCGCCTGCTGTTTTGTCGGTTCAGACTGGTTTACTTCAGCCTGTCTATTATTCCCTTCACAGCCCTGAGTCCGTCAGCTATGGCTGTTATGGCATCTCCCTCACCTGGTGTTATATCTCCACCTGCAAAGAAGTTTTTGTAGCCTGTGTACTGGTTATCGTTAACTATGATCCGACCCCATTTGAGCTTCATTTCCTTCTGCATTGATTCTGGAATGAACTCGATGTCAGAGGTTTGACCAATAGCAGAGAAGAGAATGTCCGCATCTACGGCGTGCTCAACATCATCCTTAGGCTTTGGAAGAGGTCTTCCACCCTTTGGATTGTCCACCATTTTTGCCTCGTGGTAGAGATACCTGATTCCGGACTCTGTTCTCTCAATCCTGATGGGGATTGTCTTCGGTCTGAAATCAATGGTTTCCTCCATGGCTTCGTGGATCTCTTCGTCATCTGCAGGCATATCCTGAACACGTCTTCTATAGGAGAGAACCACATCAGCTCCAAGCCTTACACAGGTTCTGGCCGTATCCATGGCAACGTTACCGCCACCGATGACAATTACCTTTTTGCCTGTAAGCATCTCTCCCTTGTCAGGTGAATTCATCAGGAAATCGAACGCTGGCTTCACTTCCGGGATGTCCTCACCCTTTATTCTTGCATCGGATGGTTTCTGAAGACCAACTGCAAGATAAACTGCGTCAAATCTGTTCTCCATATCTGCAAGCAATTCTGCAGTTATGTCCCTGCCATAGTTGAAGATCACACCAGTCTGCTCGAAGACCTCCATCTGCTTGGTGATGCCGTCTGCGGGAAGCCTGTACTCCGGTATAGCATACCATGAGACACCGCCTCCTTTTTCAAGTCTGTCATACACATGAACTTCATAACCCTTGCGGGAAAGGTAGTAGGCAGCGCTGAGCCCTGACGGGCCTGCTCCCACAACTGCAACCTTCTTGCCGTTTGGTTCACCTGGCTGTGCTTCAAGAGCAAGCACATCTGCCAGAGACTCAAATTGCTCGCATGCAAATCTCTTCAGCCATCTGATGGCGATGGATTCACCCTGATAACCCATGGCGCACACTGTCTCACACTCCCGTGTACAGACCTTGCCGCACATCTCCGGAAGCGGGTTGTTGTCGTAGAACAGTTTTACTGCATCCACAAATCTGCCTTCAGCAATTGCTTTCAGGTAATCCGGTATGTGCATGTGTGCCGGGCATGCACTGATGCACAGGCCGCACTGAATGCACCTTGCAGCTTCTTCCATGGCCTGGTCTACTGTGTAGCCCTTAACCACTTCATCGAAGTTTTCAATTCGTTTTTCCGGGGTCTCAATTTCCATCTGCTCTCTGGGTGAGCCGGCCCAGCCAAGAACATCATTTTCCTGCCTGAAGCCCTTTTCCTCGCTGTCCCATGCTTTCTGATCAACACCGGGGGTGTAGACGCAGGTATCCGGGTTCTCAGTTACCCAGCTGTATTTATTGGTAAGGCTGAGAGATCCGGTGGAGCATACATCGATGCACAAAGCACACCAGCAGCATCTGCCGTAATCAACCTTTGGTCTGAGACCGGAATCACCTTTGGTGGGTTCAACCCCATCAACCTTCACCATATCTATGGCTTTGTTTTCGCAGATAACCTCGCATCTGCCACATCCGATACACTTGCTTGTATCGTTTATATGAAAACCGCGATATCTGTCTGCTCCGGGATTCTGCTGGTTGGGATACGGAATAGTATCCACTTTTTTCGCCGCCCTGGACCATGCCAGGAATGGAGAGATTACATCTGTGAATTTCATCGTGCCTACCTCTCTATCTCTGGCGGACATGTGGTGAGACTAACCATGATGTTTGAAACGTCGGCGATATTGGCCCCTACAAGCATTCTCTCAAGAAGAGGAACAGCGTGGACATATGAAGGGCCTCTAACATGCACTCTTCTTGGCTTAAGAGAACCGTCACTGACCACATAGTAGCCGTACTCTCCACGGGAAGATTCAACACGGGAGTAGTACTCACCTGCTGGAACCCGCCACTCGGTAAGATTGGGCAGCTTTGTGGCCACCGGACCCTCCGGCATTCCGCTGAGTATCTGCCTGATAAGCGATATGCTCAGGTCTATTTCTCTTCTTCTAACCAAAGCCCGGGCATAAATATCATTCCCGGTCTCGGTAACAACATCGAAATCAAGCTTGTTGTAGATCTCGTAGGGAGCATCTTTCCTAACATCACGTACTGATCCGCTGCCGCGTGCAACAGGACCCACAAGCCCGTATTCCTTTATCCATTCCGGTTTAACAACACCAACATTCTGTGTTCTCAGTTTGAAGATCGCATTGTTCAACACGAGACGATCCAGTTCTGGAAGCCTTTCTTCGATCTTAGTGAGAACTTCTTCAATCCTGTTCTCAAATCCCGGAGGAAGGTCGCGCCTGACACCGCCGGGCTGGATGTAGATATGGTAGATTCTGGCCCCGGTAAGCTCTTCAAAGAGATCAAGAACGAAATCTCTGAAAGTAATGCCCCACATGGCAGCAGTTCCAAGCCCAAGGGTACCGGCCTGACCACCGAACGCCATGAGGTTCACAGCAAATCGAGCCAGTTCAAGAACAAGAGTTCTGATCCATTTTGCTCTTTCCGGTACTTCTATTCCAGTCAGTTCTTCAATTGCAAGAGCGTAACACTCCTCATTGATGTCCGGTTCGGGAACGCAGATTCTGCATACCAGAGGGAAATTCTGTATCCAGAGCCTCTTTTCCATGAGCTTCTCAAATCCACGGTGGAGATATCCCACATGGGTTATGGCTTTGGTTATCTGGTCACCGTCAAACCACATTTCGATACTCATGTTACCGGTTACGCCGGGATGCTGAGGGCCGAAGAACAGGTGCGTTGTCTTTTTCGGGTCTGTTGCCGGATTAACACCCATTACTTTTCCTCCTCTCTCTTGCGTCCCATGGGAGTATTCCATTCTCCCACTATGTCTCCGATGTACTGTCTGGGGTCCAGATGCTCCCGAGGCTGTCTCTCTCCGTACACTCTCATGGAATATTCCTCAGTTTCGAAATCTCTTCGCATTGGAGGGGTATCCTTCCAGTCCTCTAGAAGAAAGTCCTCACCCTCTCTGGGATTGCCGGGAAAGCTGATACCGAACATCTCAAAGATCTCCCGTTCAAAAGCACTTGCTGTGGGCCATATCTGACTCAGTGATGGCACAATGCAGTTCTCTCTGGGGTAATTCGAGCTTATGAGCAGAATTGTACACAAGTCATAGTTTTCCAGAATCCATGTGATCTGAAAAACATCTTCTTCTAGCCTGTCAATAGTGCTGATCAGCTGAAGTGTAGTAAAACCAAGAGTGGTTTTTGCCATGACAATTGCATCCATGGCTGAAACTCTTTCCACCTTTACATGAAGATAGTTGTGCTGCTCTCTCACAAGTTTAAGCAGGGGGAAACGGATTTCCAGTTCTTTCTTTACTTTGTCAATCATATTTTCACCCCTTACCAGTTGTAATCAGGAAGATCCCAGTCGGTGATGATCTTCTTCTGGTTTTCCCGGTAGTAATCCAGGTTTTCTTTGTAGTGCTTCCAGCCCTGAGCCCTGCCGTCTTTGATCTTCTCCATGAGAAGGCTGAAGCCGTCAATAATGGCCTCGGGTCTGGGCATGCATCCCATGACATAAACATCCACAGGCAGGTATTTGTCCAGCACATTCAAGGTGTTGTATGAATCAAAATACATTCCACCGTTAATTGTGCATGATCCCAGAGCTACAATGTATTTGGGATCCTGTATCTGCTCGTATACTCTGATCACTCTCTTCAGGGTTTTTGTGGCAAGATATCCTGAGATGATCAAAACATCCGCCTGCCTTGGCGTGGGTCGCATTGCAATTCCGAATCGCTCCATGTCGAACCTTGAAGTATGAAGCGGACGCAATTCAATTGCCCCGCATCCTGTGCCGTATGCGGTAACCCAGAGGCTGTTAGCCCTTGCCATGTTGGTGATCTTCTCCAGGAACTCTTTCTTATTCCCCGGTTTCTCCGGGCGTTGATTACAGTACATAAAGCCTCCTAAAGCATCACGCGGACAAGATCCACGATGGCAAGAGTGGTAGGAATGAACCAGAGGAACCTGATGCTCTGTTCCGTTCGGAATCTCGGGAACACCGAACTGACCACAACCGGATACATGTAGAGAAGAAATGTTTTCACAAAAAGACCGAGCCAGCTGGATGCCCCACCGAAAAGCAGGCTGACAAAAAGCAGTAGTTTGGCTACGCCGAACACTGCTCTGCCGCTGAACATGAAAGAGAGCATTCTGCTGCTGTACTCAGTTGGAGGACCGATAGGTATTTCCTGAGGAGCCAGAACGATCCCAAACGGGTATGCCATCTGCATTGGAAGGAATGCCAGCAGTGCTCCTGCCGACGCAAAGGGGAAACGGAATACGTTCCAGCTTGTGATTCCTGCCTGCTGTGCTGCCACAATTCCCTCGATCTTGAAGGTGTGGAGACCCACTGCAATGGCAACCACAGCAATTGAGAAAGACAACTCATAAGATGACATCTGCGCCAGTCCTCTGCTCACGGCAATAACGGCATAGGGATGACCTGAATTGCCAGCCCCCAGAGCCATGCCCAGGCAGCCAAAGAACATGATGTAGATCAGAAGGAAAACATCACCGGCAAAAGACATGTTGTAGGTAATACTCTGTCCGATAACCAGAGGAACCATTATCAGAACACAGATTGCACCTGTGATACGGAACATCGGAGCCATCCAGAACATTCCGCCGTGATGAATGGAAGATGTTTTTCTGAACAGCTTCCACAGATCGATGAAGTTCTGAGTGATTCTCGGGCCCATTCTGCCATGAATCCTGGCAGTGACACTTCTGGAAATACCGCCCAGCAACAGGCCCCATGTAAGAGCACCGACTATGGTCAATGCAATAGATGTGAAGTTAGCTAACATTACAACCCTCCATTCAGGAATACGAACAGAAGCAGGAGGAAGATCAGTGAGTGCGCCAGATATGTTCTACCATCACCGGTGAACAATGCCCTGACGCCATCCCCGAGCATGTTGAATGTTTTTGTTGTTCCACGGAAAATTCTCTCTGCATGAATCTTTGGAAGAAATGACAGAGCTCTGGCGTAAGGCCTGAAGAAGTTGTTCGAGTAGTGGATCTCATCAGCCGAAGGAGGCATCTCTCCGGCAAATCCCAGATCAAGCTGCCCTACGTACTTCGGCTTGTGCCCGGATATCCAGAAGAACACAAAGGCAAATCCGAAGAACCCCATAACCATCAGTCCAACCATCCAGGCATTCCATGTTCCAAGGGCGGTGAAGACCATATTCCCCTGAATTACCGGAGCAAGCCCGGAGAGTCCCGGGATGGCTTCCAGAGTGGGAACCAGGAAATTCAGAAGAATTGTCGGTTTGAAACCAAGAACCATTATAGCCATAGCAAGAATTCCCTGAGGAATCAGGAGAGGAAGAGGTGCTTCCTTGGCATGGGCATTCTTAGGTGAAAGCTGTCCGAGGAAAACCCCATGCAGAAGCCTGAAGGAGTAAAGGAATGCAACAACCGAAGCAAACATTCCAACTATCATAACTGGAAGCCAGCCCTGTTCAACCAGTCCGTTGTAGAGAATCCACTTACCGCCAAATCCTGCCAGCGGTGGGATGCTGGCAAAAGAGATCACTGCAATAAGCGTGAAGGCGAAGGTCCAGGGCATTTTTTTTACAAGACCACCGAGATTGTTAAACTCGGAGGTTCCCGTTCGGTAAACAACACTAGCTGCTCCAAGGAAAAGAGCCATTTTGAAGATCAGGTGATGAATAGTATGGTAAAAGGCCGCTGTCCATCCAAGAATACTGGCAAGACCAAGCCCCATCAACACATAACCTACCTGGGAAATACTTGCGTAAGCAAGCATTTTTCTGTAATCCGGTGCAAAAGCTGCAAGTACGGCACCTGCTAGTGCGGTAAGAGCCCCCATCCAGGCAAGTACTCTTCCCCATGGAAGGGCTCCTCCTGTTGTGGCCCGTCCGGCGATTGTTGCTGAGGCTCAGGGCC
>JAOZRM010000115.1 GCA_029940175.1 Candidatus Sabulitectum sp.
GATGAATCTCTCTGGTATGTTTCCGGTGACAGAGCCAGTTTTGACAAAGATGGATACTACTGGTTCGTTGGACGTGATGATGATGTCATCAATACCGGAGGACACCTTGTGGGGCCTTTTGAGATTGAATCAGCTCTTGTTGAGCATGAAGCAATTGCAGAGGCCGCAGCAATAGGCAAGCCAGATGAAGTAAACATGGAAGTGGTAAAGGTATTTATTACCTTGAATCCTGGATTTGAACCGTCTGATGATCTTGAACTGAACATTATGAACTTTATAAGAAAGAAACTTTCTCCTCTGGCAATGCCTCAGGATATTGAGTACATGGAAAAACTGCCCAAGACCCGTTCCGGCAAGATACTGAGAAGGTATCTCAAGGCTCTTGAATGGGGTCAGGATGTAGGCGATCTTTCGACTCTTGAAGACGATTAAGGAAAGGAACTATCATGGCTGATGAAATGAGAGATATGGTTCTCGAGTATGTGATTGACGAGTATGTTGATGAAGAGGATGATGAAGAAGTGGGTTTTGATACACCACTGATCTCCTCAGGTATTGTAGACAGTTTCTCCATGGTTTCTCTGAAGGTCTTCCTTGAAAAGAAGTGCCATGTTTCTCTTCCTGACAAGGAAGCAACCCCGGAAGCTTTTGACACAGTTAACAAGATCTGTGAACTTGTTCGCAGATTTCAGGACTGACGGAGGAAATAATGGCATACAGTAAAAAAGCAAGAGAATTATTCGCTGAAGACATTCAGGCAATCAGGGACAAAGGCATTTACAAGGAGAAAAGATTTATTTGCTCTCCTCAGAATGCAGAAATAGAAGTAGAGTACCCTGAGGGTGCTCCTAAAAAGAAAGTACTTAATTTCTGTGCGAACAATTATCTGGGGCTTTCTAATCATCCAGATATTGTAAAGGCTGCTCATAAGGGGCTGGATGAACGTGGTTTTGGAATGAGTTCAGTGCGGTTCATCTGCGGAACACAGGATATTCACAGAGAACTTCAGGACAAAGTCTCTGATTTCCTCGGTATGGAAGACACCCTTCTGTTTCCATCCTGCATGGACGCCAACTCCGGTGTATTTGAATCGATCCTGGGCCCTGAAGATGTGATTATAGCCGACAGACTTATTCATGCTTCTCTCATTGATGGAATCAAGCTTTGCTCTGCACAGTATGATACCTTCAAACACATGAACATGAAGCATCTGAAGAAGAAGCTTGAGCTTCACCAGGACAAGCGTCACATTCTTGTTGTAACAGATGGTGTGTTCTCCATGGACGGTGACCTGGCTCCCCTTGATGAAATGTGCGACCTTTGTGATCAGTACGGGGCAATGATTCTTGTTGACGAGTCACATGCCTCCGGCTTTATTGGCAAAACCGGTCGTGGAACTCACGAGCATTTCAACTGCATAGATCAGGTCGACCTTATTACCACTACATTCGGTAAAGGGCTTGGTGGAGCTTCCGGCGGTTGTGTTTCCGGTAAGAAAGAACTTATCGAGCTCTGCCGGCAGAATGCAAGACCGTACCTCTTCTCTAACTCCATGGCACCACCAATTGTGAATGCTTCAATCAAGGTTATGGATCTTGTAACAAAAGATACAGAACTTCGTGATAAGCTGGAATGGAATGCCGCCTACTTCCGCAAGGGCGTTGAAGAGGCCGGCCTTTGTGTACGACCGGGCAATACTCCCATAGTACCTGTTATGCTTTACAATGCAAAGCTGGCTAATGACATGTCCCGGGACATGTATACTGAAGGTATTTATGTGATTGGATTCTTTTTCCCTGTAGTACCTTCAGGAGCTGCAAGAATTAGAGTTCAGCTTTCCGCTGCACACACCAAAGAGCATATTGACAAGGCCGTTGCTGCTTTCAAAAAGGTAGGGGAGAAATACGGTATTCTTGGCCTGGACAAAAAGGGCATAATAGCTAAATACGGCATGTAGCCGGTAGAAAAAGGGGGGCACTGCGGTGCCCCCCTTTTTACATTGACAAACCAGCAACTGTCATTGTAGAATCGCCCCTGTAGTTGACACGATTATTTAGAAATATTTCGGGAGAGGAAAACAGATGGAGATAAGCGAGAACAAGCTGGCAAATCCGGCACCTCTGGGTCTCATGGGATTCGGAATGACCACGGTGATCCTTAACATTCATAACGCAGGATTCTTCAAACTCAATGACCCAAGCATTCTTGCCCTGGGTATTTTCTTTGGAGGTCTTGCACAGGTAGTTGCCGGTATCATGGAATTCAAAAAGGGAAACACCTTTGGAACTACAGCTTTCACAAGTTTTGGTTTCTTCTGGATCTCCCTTGTTTTTATTATTATGAAGGGTGGAGCAGACCCGGCTTTTCTTGGCTGGTATCTTTTCATGTGGGGTCTTCTTGCCTTCTGGCTCTGGTTTGGAACCTTTGGAAAGCACAGAGCAATTCAGATTGTATTCGCATCTGTTACCATTCTCTTCTGGCTCCTGGCAGTTGATCACTGGTTCACAATGCCTTCTTTCTTCGTGAGATTTGCAGGATTTGAGGGAATCCTCTGCGGTCTTTCAGCGGTGTATCTCGCTGCAGCTGAAGTGCTGAATGAAGACAAGGGCAGAACTGTTCTTCCAATCGGAATCATAAAGAAGTAGATAGTTTTTATGTGACTTTGAGGGGAGCCTTCGGGCTCCCCTTCTAATTTCAGTAACCCGATTCTTCCAGAACCTGAATAAGATCGTTATAGCATTTCTCGAGAGCCGGCAGCAGTTCCTGAAGCAGTTGCATGTTTTCTGTTTTGCCTGCCTGTTCCATTGCAAATGCTCTTTCGACAAATTCGGTTGCACTGAGGTTGGCACCGGAACCCTTCAGCGAGTGTGCAATATGACCTGCTTCCACTGGATTGCTGTTGCTGATGTTATCGGTGAGCCTGGCAATAAGGACGGGAGAATTCTTTTTGAATTCCTGGATTATCAGGTTTGCAAGATCATCGTCATCCATCATGCGGTCAAGAAATTCTTCTGCATCAAAGATGTTGCCGGTATTGTCTTTCGCAGGTTTTTCAGAAGCTGGAACAGCTCTCTGAGAAATGATGTCTGTTTCAAGATCAAGCCACTCTTTCAATACTTTGGCCATGGGAGCCGGGCTGATCGGCTTGGACAGGTAACCATTCATCCCTGCTTCAAAACATCTGTTTTTATCACCCTGCATGGCATGGGCAGTCATGGCTATTATTGGTACGTCATGATTCCTTACTTTCGAGTCTTTGCTCCTGATGAGTCTGGTTGCCTCCATACCGTCCATTACAGGCATCTGAACATCCATGAATACCAGATCGTATGGAACCTGCTCTAGGGCAATAACAGATTCGCGGCCATTGGCAACAGCATCAACCCGAACTCCTGTTTTTTTCAGAATCCCCATGGCTACCTGCTGATTTGTAGTGTTATCTTCAACAACAAGAATCCTGAATTTTTCAAGTTTCATCTCGTTGAGTGAGTATTTTGTCACCAGATTATTTTCCGGTTGCCGGGGGCTGATCCCTACAATTACTGCCAATGCTTCAAAAAGCTCGGATTGTCTTACCGGTTTTGTAAGGTAAGCAGAGAAACCGATCTCTTTCATTCTTTTCGAATCTCCTCGCTGTCCCAGGGAGGTCATCATAAGCATGCGTATGTTCTTCAACTGTTCATCAGACTGCATGACTCGTCCCAGGGTTTCCCCGTCCATTCCGGGCATCTGCATGTCCAGCACCGCTATTTTAAAAGGATCATTAACTTCGAGAGACTTATAAAGAATTCTTAGTGCAGACGGACCGTCGGGTGCTTCCTCTGATCTTATCCCCCAGGCTTTGAATTGAGTTGAAAGAATTTCTCTGTTGGTGGTATTGTCATCCACAATAAGTATTCGGATTCCACGAAGGGCATCTGTTGAAATGGGCTTCTGGACACTGGGGTGAGCTTTGCTGAATACCGATGTGAACCAGAATTCAGAACCTCTTCCCGGTTCACTGTTCACTCCGATCTCACCATTCATCATTTTTGTCAGTTGCTTTGATATGGCCAGACCCAACCCGGTTCCTCCGAACTCTCTTGTTGTACTGGTGTCAGCCTGGGTAAAACTCTCAAACAGTTTGTTAATTTTTTCAGCTGGAATTCCAATACCGGTATCCTTCACAGAAAACTTCAGTGAAAGACTGTCTTCAGTTTGAGATTGAATTGTTGCTGTTACTGAAACTTCCCCCGAGGATGTGAATTTTATGGCATTGCCGGTGAGGTTTACCAGGATCTGTCTAAGTCTTCCAGGATCACCTATCATAAAAGCTGGAACATCAGGTGCTGCAGCACAGATAAACTCAAGACCTTTTTCTTCTGCTTTAATGGCCATGATATCACCGAAGTCTCCAAGGGTGAGCTGTAGATTGAACTGAATTTCTTCAAGCTCCAGTTTGCCAGCTTCAATCTTGGAGAAGTCAAGTATGTCATTTATGATGTTCAGTAGAGCTTCACCACTGGATCTTACCGTTTTCACATAATTTTTCTGTTCATGGGTGAGAACAGTATCCATAAGCAGAGTGTTCATTCCAAGGACGCCATTCAACGGAGTCCTGATCTCGTGACTCATGTTAGCCAGAAATTCTGATTTTGCTCTGCTTGCAGAAAGAGCTTTCTCTTTTTCGATCTCCAGCTGAGTTTCGGTTGAAACTCTCTGATTGATGTTGACAAGCAATTGAGTGAACAATTCCAGAAGAGTTTTCTCGCGATCTGAAGAAGTGTGGTGATTATTCACCCAGTCAAATCCCACGAAACCAAGGCATTCTCCTTTGGAGATCATTGGTATTGTCAGAAGGCTCTTTATGTCTTGCGATTCAAGCAGTTTCCTATTTTCGCTGTTTAATGGCAGTGCCGATACATTATCAATGATCAGAGGTTTTCCGGCTGTGTGGGCTTCTACCATATTGGGGAGCACAGACAGCGATAGATTCTGGCAGTTCTTTATCTGGGGTGTAACACCGGTAGAGCAGTATTCGTATGTATTGGTTGTTGTTTTATGCTTGAAATCATAATCAAAAATGTAGCTTCTATCAGCACCAACGAACTCACCTATTTCCTTCAGTGAGGTACTAATAGAATTCTGGATCTCTGCCAGAGGCAGGTTAATGTATTCCGTTGAAATGCGCATGAGTATCTGTTGCAGTTCTGTCTGATCCTGCAATCTTATCTCAGCTTCTTTCAGGTCTCTGATGTCAACAAAGGTTTCAAGCAGTTTCTGTTTGCCATCGATCTCAACGCATTTCACAGTCTTCAATATTGGTATTTCAGTTCCACTGGAGTCCAGCATGATTTTTTCCGAGCGCTCAATAACCTGATCACAGTCTGTAATGGGGCAGCATCCCACTTCTGCGGGGCAGAGGTATTTGTGGCAGATATTCCCCATGATCTCTTTTGCTGAAGCATTAAACATCTGTTCTGCAGCAGGGTTTACCTTTTCAATGATATGGGTATCCGGGTCAATGAGAAGAATTCCGGCATCGACACTTTCCATGATTTCTCTCTGAACCAGTTCACTCTGCTTTAGCCGTTCTTCCGCCTGCTTGCGTTTTGTGATGTCATCTTCCACTCCTCGGTAACCCAGTAAATCTCCACCAGGGCTCAAGATAGGTACACAACTGGATGAAAGGTAAACCTTACCACCGTCTTTTGCCACATGCCACTTCCTGAGATTTCTTACTGGAAGTTTAAGCAACATCATTTTGGTGACAAACTGGGAAACCCTTTGGATTTCTTCACTGTCAATAGAATCAAAAATGCTTTTTCCTACAATTTCATCTGGATCGTATCCCAGAATATCTGTCACTTTGGCTGAGCAATAGGTGCATATTCCATCAGCATCAACTTCCCATATCCAGTCTGCAAAGCTGTTTGCTACATCTTTAAAACGGGCCATACTTTCTGCTAATCGTTTGTTTGATTCCTTTTCTAGTGTGCGGAGCTGGGAGAGATCCTTTTTTGCCATGATCAGGAGCTCTGCAAGCCCTGAAAGGGGGTTATCGTGGGAAATACTTACATTTTCAGCATTGTCTTCATCAAGCAGTAAAAGAGTCCCAGCCAAGGCGTTAATTTCATCTACATCTGAAATTCTCACTATGATTGTGCTGTCGGAAAGGTTGTCAGTATCGCCATAATTGATCTTCTCAAAAACCTCATCAAGATTACTCGAAAATATCATTGTCTGGTTTAAGAATCTGCCAAGAAGAGCAATTGTGGCTCTCATAAATAGAGATGCACCTACTATATGGGTTACCACAGGTCTGCAATTGTGAATCTTGTTGAGGCGATTCAGTGCTCTTGTGTACAATTTACGGGATGGGATTGAGATTCTTTCAATGGCTGAGTAATCGGCAATTCGAATATATTCTTCTCCCGATATGGATCCGTTAACATATACATTGCCCAGAGTATCGATAATCGCACGGATATCTTCCACGGATAGATAACCCCTTAGCTCAGAATAGAGAAGCTTCCCGGGAATAACGCCACTTCTGTAGTAAGCATCTGAATTTGGATTGTCGTATTCCCACTCAGGCCTGAATTCAATTGCGGCGAAACTGAATCCGAACTCAGTTTCATTTTTATAGATTCCACTGAAGCTGGCATGTATTCTTTCCAGTGCTTCTTCGATTGTATCAGTAAATATCATTTTCTGATTCACAAATCTCTTGAACAGAGACAGTGCTGCTTTCATTACTGAGGTGGCGCCAACTATATAGGTTTCCATTACTGTGCAGTTGTATTCCTTGTTCATTCTGTTCAACATCTTGGCGTAAGTTTTGCGGGTGGCTATTGGAACGCTGCCAATGCTTGAATAGTCAGTGAGTCGGATTATGCTTGCGTTTTGCAAAGACCCTGTTTCATAGATACTTTCAAGGGTTTTCAGTATTCCTGCAGTGTCCGCTTCTGAAATATCACCTTCGAGTTTTGTGTAGAAAAGTTTACCGGGAATAACCCCGCTTTTGTAGAAAGCTCCAGTATCAGAATTAGTATGTTTCCACTCTGGCTTGAATTTTATGTTGCTAAAATTTAAAATATCATGATTCTGTTTGATATTCATCGTGTTCACTCCAGTAAACAATTTGTCTTGTGTTGAAAACAAAGATGTTATTGTTATACTTGAAAGAATACCCATACATTTTGTATTTTGCAATAGCTGTACTGTGTTCCCGTGTGTTCCCGCAGAAGATTACCTGACAGAATGGAGTGCAGGCTAAGTTCTCTGCAGCCTCTCTGTTTTGAATCTCACTGCAGAGGAAGATTGTTCAGGTAAGAGAACTTATCCTTTTCTCAATTTCATTAAGATGAAGTTCAAACTGAGGATCGAGTTCGAAATCCTCGAGGATCTCATTCATTCTGTGGAAAAAATCAAGGGCTTCCTCTTTATTACCTTTGTCCAGCGCTATTGAAGCAAGTAAAAACAGAGAGTTGAGCTCATCATCAGTGTATCCTATTTCTTTACTTAACTTTAGAGCAATCTTGACTTTTTCCAGGGCTTCATCCAGTCGATCAGTCTTTCTTAGAAGTGCTGTAAGGCTGTTGAGTGTTTCTGCTTCATCTCCAGTATGACCGGTCTGCTCTTGAAGTTCAAGTGATTTTCTGAAATACACCTCTGCCGCTGTATCATCACCCTGTTCAACGGATAGCCTTCCCAGTTTGCCCATTGTTTGAAGCTCTCCCAGGGTGTTACCCGCCTCGGTGTATACTTCGAGGGCATCCTGGTAGTACCTTTTGGTACTGTTCATGTTTCCTGTCACACTGTCCAGTATTCCAAGATTAACAAGAACATGAGCTTCAGCAAGGCGATTCCCAAGTTCTCTGTTGAGAGTTAAAGCATTCATGTAATGCTCTCTTGCCAGATCAAACTGTCCCAGCTTCTTGTAAATTATTCCCATATTGCCAAGAATATTGCCCTGGTACCATCTGTTCCGTGTTTTATGGCTCAACTCTTCTGCAGTGCTGTAAAACTCAAGGGCCTGCTCGTACCTGTTCAGACTCCAATATGCGCTGCCAATGTTGTTGAGAACCATACATTCAATGTTTTTATTGCCGGTTCTGCGGAAGATCTCAAGAGCTTCCAGGGAGTTGACCAGACTTTCTTCCTTTCTGCCCTGTTTCAGGCAGAGGATAGACATATTGGCCAGCAGAGAGCCACGCAGTTCCATATCATTGCTGTATTCACATTCCTTAAGGGCCGTTTCCAATGTCTCTCGAGCCTGCTCAAGTTTACCGGTGAATACCTGCATACGGCCAAGTCGCTCTTTAACAACAGTGCTCCACCTTTCATGGCCCTTACCTGCAGAAATGGTCAGTAGATGATTCAGCAGTTGTTCCTGCTCTTCTCTTCTGGTGAGTTGATCAAGAAAATTTTCTTTCTTAAGCATGGCTTCGAACAGAGCATTGTCTTTGAATGAACTTCCAGGCTGTTCACTTATCCACTGGATAAGATTTTTCGATACAGCAAGACCTTCTTCTGTGAGGAAGTTGCGTTCGCAGTAAACCAGTGCTTTTCTACTCCAGGTGATGGCTTTATCCACGTTGCCTGCTCTGCTCCAGTGATCGGCGATTATTACCGCCATATCCCCTCTGTCAGCAGTGGAGGAATCAATCTCCAGGGCCTTAGCTGTACACTTGTGCAGAACCATTCTGTTTTGAATGAGCAGCATATTGTAAGCAGTATCTCTAGTAAGCACATGGTGAAACGAGAAAGAATCCTCCCTTTGGCGTTTTGTATGCTGCAGGAAACCTTTTCTGCATAGTTCTTTAAGACGAATTAATTCTGTTTCTGTGTTCTCATCCAGAATCCTGCAAACGATTTTGTAGAGAGTTCCTGTGAAATCGCTGCCCAGTACGGAAGCACGCAGCAGTGCCTGCTTGAGTTCACGGGATAACCTGTCTATCCTGGATCGCAGCAGGCCCGTCACCGACGATGGCAGCAGATTAAATGTAAGGTCAACAGACAGTCTCCAGCCTTCTGAAGACTCGATCAAATATCCTGATTCAACCAGGTCAAGAACCATTTCTTCAATAAAGAACGGGTTTCCTCTGGACTGATACAGAATCAGATTCTCTGTTTCAGGCACTACAGCGGAAGTAAGCATGTTTCTTATGATAAGACTGCTGTCTTCGTCCTGCAGAGGCATAAGCTTAAGGATATTGTAATTGATACGCGTCGGTATGATCCCACCGGTCACATCTATTTCATGGGTGGGTCTCTTGATCAGCAGAAAAATACCGGGTTCTTCAGAGACAATCCTGAGAGAATGAATTCAAGTACCTCTGCTGATGCTCTGTCTATCCAGTGAAGATCCTCGAGTACAACAACGATGGTGTTCATGGAGGAGGCTGCTTCAAGAAATTTTCTTATAGCAACCATGGTTTCTTTGCGACGAGATTCATCATCCATTTCCTCGAGGGAAATACGCTGGTTCTCAATGGACAACAGATTTTCAAGGAATGGAATTGAAACAATCAATCCTGCTTTGATTTCATGATCTTCCGATGCTTCTGCCATATTCACAAAGAATGATCTGTGCTGTTCTGAATTGTTCTCTGAATAGGTTTCCTGGCCAAGTGCATCATTCAAAAGAGTAGTCCATAACCATAGTGGAGGTTGAGAATGAGATCTTGTCCATCCGGATAGAACCATAGGAGGATTCCCGGCATTAGATAACTCGTGGAGAAACTCGTGTATCATCCGGGATTTCCCAATACCTGCTTC
>JAOZRM010000291.1 GCA_029940175.1 Candidatus Sabulitectum sp.
AATCATCATACAATTCAGCAACCATACGTCCAGAAATATCATAAATTACCAGTGTGTACGTCCCAACTTCAGCAAGACTGTAACTAAGAGTAACACTGGATTCAGCTGGATTTGGAAAGATAGACCGGAGGCAGAAGATGTACTGTGGAGTAGAAGATGTAATGGCCTCATTTTCGTGCAATTGAAGATCAATGCGTTGATCGTTTGCAGGCGCTGAAATATATATATTATCCATGAAATATGGTTCTGTACTATACCTCTCTATGTAATAAACTGGAGTACTCCAGCCACTTCCAGTGTATGTAGCAGTAGGATTGTTACAGTTAACGTAGTAATACTGAACTGAGTCATACCATGCCTCAGAATAATCTCCTCCTAGAATCGTGTGTGCAGAGATGGCATAATCAACTCCAGTGTGTCCATTGAGTACATACCATGTTTCATTTGAGATTAACTCCGGAGGAGGATATGCCCAAGCAGACCTTTCTCTGTACCAGAGGTGATTGTTATCCCATTCTGTATCCCCTTCATAGCCTGGTTTCAACCATGAATTCATATCGTAATAGGCATCCCAGGAGGCAATTGGACCTTCCAAGGTGCCAATTATATTCCCTTCTCCATCTACTGCTTTGATTCGCCGCAAGCCACAGATATATATCCCTTCGGAATTAAAACCACCAGAAGTCCAGCACGCATACATACCACAGGTATATGGAATGTTACCTAGCACATTAAAGCCATCTATGGGGAGATACCCGAAACTAAATCCCAACTCCGAGAAACTAATACTCTGTACTTTCGTATACCCGACTGTCGCCTCAAAATACCCATCTTCATTCTCATAATCGACCACAGATTCCCATGAGCAATCTCCCCAGGTGTATGAAGCATCAGGTCCGCTTTCGTAATGCTGAGGATTAGGCCAAGAACCATCAGAGTTTCTAGGGGAAGCAATTGTAGATGGATCACCGTCAACAATATTGCCACCATAATCAGAAGCGGAAATATGAATAGTTAAACGCCCTTTGTAGTCTGATGGTATAGAGCCTCTGTACTTGTACAGATACCAGACTCCATCACCCAAGCGACTAATTGGAAGGAAACCAAACCACTGTTCAGGCCAGTTATCAATAACTGGAGCCGGTCGAAAAACCCCACTACCTCGAGAGTCCCAGACATCTACTCCCTTCATCTCTCCAGTAATCCATATATCTCCCGGCATAGTGTTCATTGTTTCAGAATACCTCACAGCAACCCAGATATCTGATGATTGATTGTTTATGGGAAGATACCCATAGACATGCTGATTAAACTCTGCTGTACTCTCCTCTGTATTCTCTTCCCAGCCGGCAGTGTAAATTAGATACTCTCCAGGAGTCGATGTAATACCAGTTTTGTAGACAATAATCGAATCAACGTATGGTATGTAGTTATCCACAACAATAGGATCAGGAGCCGAGTTAAGATCGTCTACATTCTCTGAAGGCAGATACCTGCTTCGACTGTTCTGATACTGAGGATCAAGAAACGCTGTTCCCTGACTGATTGCAGTCACATCAACTAAATACTTTCCATCGGGAAATAGAGCATACTTCGATATTGGAGCCTGCTCATGGTCGGAATCCCCACCTCGATCTCCCCTCCTTAGCTGAGTATCCCAACCTCCAATACACATCACATTGCTAGTCCATTCATGATGACATAAAGCGTCCCATGCTAGAGCAAGACTAATGTTATCCCAACCTTCTGATCCTGTGGACACATTGCCACAATTTGATAGAATGTATGCTGAGTTAAAGAATTCAGGAGGGAAGTCAACATTCCTACTGTAGATTCTGGAATCATTAACAAGAGAACCGTCGAGATATGCTGCCCTATATTCGTTTGTGTAGGCGGGAAATTCAAGGCTAGCGTAGTATGGAATCTCACCTTTCATTTCCACTAAAGTACGATAATTATCTCTTGTTTCGTCTTCTACATCGGATCCAAGCAGAGAAGTATTATCGTAGTAAACAGGATCAATATTCTCAGTATATGGATTCATCCATGCTAATTGATGACCAACGCTATACACTCCACAACTGTCCCTGCTGGGGTCATCACCAAAAGCCGAATACGGGGCCGCCGCAAAATCGACTACTCCAAATATCTCCCCCTGGAAATCTGTTGCTGACACTCCTGGAGGAAAATCTTCTATACACTCCATACCGTCTGGTGAGAACCAAATTCCCGAGTTGAATAATCTGTAAAAATTCTCCCGAAGCGAACAAAGTCATAATCCAGAAGATCACCAGCAGGAAGATATTTCAAGGGATTATCCATCCCTTTCATTGGCTTATAACCTATCGGTGGGTTTATCGTACCAGGTACCCAATTACCACTATTCTCCCATACCCACGTCCAGTACACATGCAAGTGGTTAAAGAAGTAGTTCTCTAAATTTGGCTGAAGATAAAGCAATTCTCCAGATGATACCTGCTTTCCAACGATATAGTAATCCCAATATCCATCTAAAGAAATATGATCATACTGCCAACCCCAGTAACCATCCTCACCAGGCTGTGGTATGTCCGTACCAAACAC
>JAOZRM010000292.1 GCA_029940175.1 Candidatus Sabulitectum sp.
GAAGCAGGTATTGGGAAATCCCGGATGATACACGAGTTTCTCCACGAGTTATCTAGAGCCTATCCGAAAACCTAATACTACTCTGTAATCATCAATAATAATATGTATAAAACTTGACAAAAGCGCCGTAATTCGTTATATATTAAGCAGTTACCCTACTAAAGAAAAATGCTTAACCGAAAGAACGGCGCACATGAAAACTAACACTTTTTCTGAAAAAAGCAATACTTTCCCAACTTTGTTCCCTGTTGAGGTTGATACAAACTTCGGTGACATCCTGCATGAAGGATTCGCTCTTCTTAAAAAAGATCCGGAGATTCTCAAAAAAATTGAGCATGATCTTGACTGTTATGCCATGATGAAAAAGGCAAAACGCCTTGCGGATAAAGTCTGGCGGGATCGCCAGACTTTACCTCTTGGGCTGGAACTGCAGGAATTCGCAGATTCACTGGATGACTCCGAGAAAGACCCAGAGTCAGAACAGGAGACAACAATATCTCTTGGGATCGGCAGACCAAGAATGAAACCTGAAACTGTATTCCTGTTCATGTTGTTCAGAGGCTACTTTGACTCTGTTACCGATGTCCGGGCAACGGATAGAATCATTGATTCCATAACAATACTCAGTTTCTTTCAGAATTACGGTTGGGGCAACCTTCCTAAAAGATCAACCATTCACGATAACATCCAGGCTGTGTCATACGATACTCGCAATTACATATATCGGAGCCAGCTTGCCGATGTTAGGGATCAGGGAATTGATGATTACAAAAGGCTCACCCTGGACAGTACAGCTGTAATGGCAAACAGCAGGTGGCCGGTAGACTCGGGAGTGATCTGCAGGTTGTTGGAGAGAGCTTTCAAAAACAGTCAGGGTTTATCGAAGTACGGAGTGCCTAACTTTATGCCCTGGCACACAGCTCTCTGGTTATCGAAGATCAGTCAGTTAAATTTCAAGATTAATGTCATATCAGGTAAAGGTACCAGGGTAAAGCGAAGAGGATTTTACAGGATCTTGTATACAGAAGCCGGGAAGATCATTGCACATTTGCGCAGAGAGATTATCAAGCACAGAGAAAGCATGGAGACAGTTGACCTGCCCCCGTCACTGACAGAACGGTTATCACAGATAAGAGCACTGATTCAAAATGATATCGATGATGCAGAAAAGGTAATTGGATATTCCCGCAGACGTATACTCAATGGCGAGACTATCCCTAATTCTGAAAAGATCCTGAGTCTTTCAGATGGATCAGCCGCGTTCATAGTAAAGGGAAATCGTGAAACCGTGTTGGGATATCGCCCACAGGTGGGCAGAAGCGGCAGCGGCTTTGTTACTGTTCTTCATGTGCCGGAGGGTAATGCTGCTGATTCCCCTCAGCTGGTATCCCTTGTTGAAGAGGCAATCAGCAACACTGGTGTTGTTTCAAACATTGTGAGTGTTGATGACGGTTACAGCTCTACTCATGGGATTGGCTCTGTCCGTATGATTCCAGGAACTGATACTGTCAGTGCATCTGGAGCAAAGGCCAAAAAGATTATCTCCGCAGAGGACTGGGACAGTGAAACATACAGAGAAGCCAGGAGAAACCGTTCATCAGTTGAATCTCTGATGTACACATTGAAATATGTGTATGGATTTGGCAATCTGCGCCGCCGTGGAATTGATGCTGTGAGAATTGAACTGCTTGAGAAAGCCATTGTACACAATCTCAGCAGACTAGCTGTACTCAAGAAAAGACGACTACGACAGCCTGAGCAGGCTGCTTAAGCATCCTCGGTCAATTCAACATCAAAGTCCAGAAAGGCTGATGGGGGAGTCTATCCTTTGCGTAGTATTTACCAGTTAATATCACTGAAATCCGTTAGATTAGCAGGAGAATCTATGAAACTGGAGCGGAATGAAATTGATTCAGACAAAGAGACCCGCGAGAGTCGGAATTACGATACCCTTTTCGGAAATGGTCTAGCTACCACACGGACGGCTATAGACAAGCTAATTATAGGCAAATAGCGTTGCTATTATTCTCAAATTTGCATGCATTTTATCTCACCCGTGAGGTGCTACTGCACAATGCCTATTGTCAGTCACGCTTCTAGCATTCTTGTGAATGAATCCTACCAGGACATGCTCTGCAGTATTTCTGCAGAGCATATCTTGATTTCCGGATGCGATCTCATGAGAAGGGCACTGGACATTAGGCGCTCTTGCTTAAATAATCGAATAATTGTCTTACTCAGAAAGGTGAGGTTGCATGACCGAATCAATTGTTGTTGAAAGTCCCGATTTATCCATCAATCAAACACTTGCCGAGCTAGTGGAGAGAACAGAAGCACTGACTGCTTTGCTCATAAGCAGACACGGTATTTGCCTGGGGCAGGCAGGTGGGGGAGCAAAGCTAAATGCCACCGCTCTTGCTGCCCTTGTGGCTGGAATGTTCTCCGCCACCAAGGAAGTTGCCAATATTGTGGGAGAGGAACAGTTCTCTATTCTTCTTCAACAGGGAGAAAAGAGACATATCCACATTTCTCTTATAGGAGAAACATCAATGATGGTCATTGTTTTTGAAGACTATTCA